>NC_018025.1:3000000-3285000 GCF_000266945.1 Desulfomonile tiedjei DSM 6799 | reverse complement strand
CCTGGTGTTCCGGTTGTCGCGCCAGCGGCATAGCCGGGTAGCTACGTCCGGATCGGATAACCGCTGAAAGCATCTAAGCGGGAAGTCGACCTCAAGATTAGATATCCCGGGCTTCGGCCCCTAAAGACCCCTCGAAGATTACGAGGTTGATAGGTCGGATGTGGAAGTGCAGTAATGCATGGAGCTTACCGATACTAATAGGTCGTGCGGCTTGATTACCACCAAAATATATGCGCTTTTCCTCGATCATCCTATTTGATTGTCTTAGACGAAGGGTCTATCGCCCTTCACGCACTTTTACATATGTTATCAGCTTCCCGGTGGCTATGGCGGAGGGGAAACACCTGTTCCCATTCCGAACACAGCAGTTAAGCCCTCCAGCGCTGATGGTACTGCGTGGGTGACCGCGTGGGAGAGTAGGTCGTCGCCGGGATATCATACAGACCCCGTCCTTAGCAGGGCGGGGTTTTTCATTGTACCTCGGTTCACAAAAGAAGCCGTTCAACTTGACATACCAGGACCGATTGGTAATCTAGGACGTCCCTCAGGGAACGAGCGTACGTTTATGTGCGCGCCTTCGACAAGCAAGTTCGGACCAACTTTCAGAAATGACAGTAAGCAAAGCAAAAATAGGTGGAGGATACATGGGCCGCGGTTCTATCGGTCCCGGCGATGACGTTGAGGCATGGTGCACCAGATGCAGGATGAATCTCAATCACAGAGTTATCGCTGTGGTGGGGAGCAACATACAAAGAGTGCATTGTCTGACATGTGGCGGGGACCACAAATATTATCCGCCGAAAGGCACTAAACCGGAAAAAACGGAGCGCGGCCATGTAAAGATCGCGCGAAGTGTTGACAAAGCTGCCGCATCTGTCCGTACGTCGGCCGCCAGAGCAGCCGGTGAATGGCAGACAATCATGCGAGAGATGTCTCCTGACCGTGCTCCCAGAACGTATCGCGTTACCGAATCGTTCGCTCCCGGAGAATTCATCGAACATCCGGTATTCGGGATTGGAAGAGTTGTGGATATCGTGGGTGCAGAACGGATGCAGGTCATCTTCAAGGACGGCCGCAAGGTGCTCGTGTGCAATAAGAAAAGCTCAGCCTGATTCAGATAAGTCTTACTTTGAGTCTCCTGCTCTCAGCGCGCGATTGAACGCCCAGCGTTCCAGCTTCTTGATCTCTTCTTTCATGGTGGTGGAAAGGGGAACGATGCTTTCCAAAGCGATATAGAGATCGTTTTGGTTGATGGTTCTGTTGTCGCTGAATGCCCTGAAAAGTGCCCCAACCACTCCTTGTTCGATTTCAGCTCCGTTGAAGCCTTCCGTTACTTTTACTAGAGGAGTGAAATCAAAAAGATTGAGCGGCACATTTCTTTTCGCTAGATGAATGCGGATGATCTCCATCCGCTCGTTATCTCCGGGCAATTCTACGTAAAATAACTCGTCGAATCGGCCTTTTCGCAGTATTTCAGGCGGCAATAGCTCAATATTGTTGGCGGTGGCCCCGATGAATACTGGTGACAGTTTCTCCTGCATCCACGTGAGAAAGGTAGCCAAAACGCGGGATGCAGATCCACCGAGACTCTTTTGGCTCGCATTGGCAATTCCCGCTTCGATTTCATCTATCCACAATACGCAGGGAGCTGATGCCTCAGCAGTCTTGATGACTTTTCTCAAGCATTCTTCAGGGCTACCCTGAATGCCGTCGTAAACTCTGCCCATATCCAGTCTCAGGAGCGGCAATTTCCAGAACGCGGCAATTGCCTTCACACAGAGACTCTTGCCACAACCGCTGATGCCCATCATGAGTACGCCTTTGGGAAAGTGGAGGCCATACTCTCTGGCGCGTTTGGAGAAGATGTCCTGGCGCATGATGAGCCATCGCTTCAGATTGCCGAAACCACCGAGATGGTCGAATTCCATAGGCTGGGTAAAAAGTTCCAGAAGTCCGCTTTTCCGAACGATCTGTCGCTTCTCCTCAAAGAGGAGGTCCATATCCTGTGAGTTTATGGCGCGCTTTCCGGTAAGAACCTTACGGAATGCCTGCTGGACCTGCTGGCTTGTAAGACCGGCTCCGGCTTTTACGAACAGATCCCGAATGTCGTCCGTGACTGCCTCTTTGAGATTGTCCCGGTGCTTTTCTCTTGCGATGATACCGTGCAGTATTTTCTCGATTTCTTCCGGAGCGGGAAGGGGAACATCAACCAATACAATGTCGCTCTGGATTTCTGGGGGAATGTCGAGCGCCGAGGAGATGAGAAAAACAGTCTTGTACGTGTTTTCGATTCTCTTTGCGACATCCTTCAGCTTTCTTATTACTGGTGGATTATCCTTAAGGAACACGTGGATGTCATTGAGTACCAGAAACGCTGTCTCATTGATATCCATGAACCAGTCAAGAGCGTCCATGAGCGCTGGACTGGGGAGCACGCTTTCATCATCCAGCGTAATTCCTGTGGTACAGGACCACACATACGTTCGCAAGGGAGGTTTGAACGCCGACGCGAGAGCCTTGATCTCTCCTTCGACCCGCCGATCCTCATCCGTTACGAGATAGAGAAGAGAGGTCTTGGCAACCACCATTCCTTTGAGGATTGACTTCAGACCATGGTTTTCTTTCTCAGCCATTGTTCTCCTCTGAACGTAGAATCAAATTCTTTCTAGCTTTCGATCGTGAACGCAAGCCCAAGCTCAGTCCCAGGGAATTCTCGGCCGTGGCGGTTTTTCGAGATCTTCCCACACGATGCCGAATTTCTCCTTAAACAACGGTCCGAGACGATGGAACAGCTTCTGCCAATGGGATCTGCCCTGTTCGAGTTCATGCAGAATCTCGGCCGTGAGCTCACGGAGAGAACCCATTTCCTCCTTGGGAAGAAATGATACCGCGCCGAGTTTCAAGGAGCGATTCAGGCTGCGAATATCCGTTGCCCGTGCGGTAAGCATTGCTGCAGACAATCCGCGTTCCGAGCACAACTCGAGTAATTGAAATCCGTTCACTCCCATGATGTCAAGTATGACCAGATCGTAAGATTCTTTCTCGATCAGCTTTCTTGCGCTTTCAAAGTCCAAGGCTGTGGTTAAATTGCTGTCGAAGAGTGCTTCTTCGATAACTTCCAATACGTCAGGTTCGTCATCGACGGCAAGAATATTCTTACCTTCGAGTATCTTCGTGTCTTCCATCTACTGTCTCCATATTCCGAGTGCCATATCAACGCACAAAAGAGAAGTGAAAAAACTATCATACTCTGTTTTCAGTCTGCAATATCGGCCGTGTTCAAAGAAGATTCCCCTGGGGGCGTCAGTTTGCTCTCTGACGAAATTCTTGAATACCGCGGAACTGACATATCATCCCTAAGAGCGGTTCAGTCCTGTCTCTGCCAATCACTCTCCTGTTGCCTAGTTTGCGGTAACAGTCCGTTCTTTCCTGACCGATATCATCTGATAGACGAAAATGATAAGCAATAGACCGAAACCAACGAGATCCGTTATCCATCCCGGTTTGATCAGGGCTAAAGCCGCCACAAGGAGCACAACTCTTTGGATGCCCTCCACCCGTGTCAACATCCATCCCTGAATAGCCGAGGCCAAAGCGGTGGTACCCAGTAGACCCGTCACTACAGCAGTTGCGATGTCGAAAGTTGAACCTATTAACACCATTGCGGGACCGTAAATGAACATAAAGGGGATGATGAATCCGGCAATGGCAAAGCGCATAGCCTGCCAGCCCACGTCCCACGGGCGTGCATTGGCAATCGCGGCTGCCGCGAAGGCTGCGAGAGCCACAGGAGGCGTCAAAGCCGAGAGGCAAGCAAAGTAGAAGATGAACAAATGCGCTGCAATGGGAGTAATGCCAAAGTCTTTAGTCAGGGCCGGTGCCAGAACCGATGCCGCAATCGCATATGCTGCAGTGGTTGGCATTCCCATGCCCAGTATCGCCGCAACGAGCGCAGTAAAGAGCAATGCGATCAGCAAACTCCCTTGGGAATAGCTGAAAATAATCATCGCAAATTTCTGACCCAATCCGGTTTGCGTCAAAACACCGACAATAATACCGGCGGCGGCGCAAGTGGCAATGATTTCTATGGCTCCCCTAGCGCCATCGGAGAGGGTCTTGATAATGGAAGCAAATCCCATGCGAGTCTCTTTACGAACCCAACTCGCGACGATCAGGGTAATAATGCCAAGCAAAGCAGCACGATAGGGCGACCAGCCGAATCCCATGAGGCTAACCAAAAGCACAATTAGAGGAATGAGTAAATAGCCCTTGTCCATCATGATCTGGCGAAATACAGGCATTTCATCCCGGTTCATGCCTCGCAATCCGGCTCGCGCGGCATAAAAGTCTATCATCCAATAGGCAGATGTGTAGTACAGCATTGCAGGAATCAGGGCGGCCAAGCAGATTTCCGAATAGGGCATGTGAAGGATTTCCGCCATAAGGAAAGCGCCGGCTCCCATGACTGGTGGAACGATCTGGCCACCACTGGAGTTCATTGCTTCGATAGCTCCGGCAACGGTACCCCGAAATCCGGAAGCTTTCATGAGAGGAATATTGAAGACACCGTCGACCACAACATTCGCCACTGATGACCCGGAGGCTGTTCCGATCAAGGCGCTGGAGACAATAGATACTTTTGCGGGACCTCCTCGCGCACGCCCGGCTATACATCTGGCAAAATCCACAAAGAATCTTCCGGCTCCGGATGCGTCTACAAAAGCTCCAAAAAGAACGAAGAGAAATATGTAATGTGCAGAAGCCTGAATGGGCAAACTGAGAATGCCGTCCAGACTGAACAGATACGTCATCTCGCGGTCCCAGTCATAACCTTTATGGTAGAACAGGCCGGGCAAGTAGTTGCCAAAGTGGCCGTAAAGAATGAAAAGGATAGTCAGTATGGCGAGCGGCAACCCGGCAGTTCTTCTGGCCATTTCCCATACGGCAATGACGAACAGAACAGAGAAGAAGAAGTCCCATTCCGTCGGAACGACCCCGACGCGGTAAATCCATTCGTCAAAGACGCTGAAAATGTAAACCGCGGGAGCAATAAGCATCAGCATACAAATGTAATCAACCAGGTGCGGTTGATCTTTGCCCCATCCGCGAACTGCCGGAACAACCGAAAAAAGAAGAATTCCACCCAGAACAACGTGAAGTGTCCTAAAATACCAAGGATCAATTGGATGAATCGTCAGGACATAGATGTGAAAAAGGCTTGTGAATAGTCCGATAATGGCCACTGCAATGGCGAAAGGTCTTTTCAGCGGTCGTCCGCCGGACACTTCCAAGTCCTGGATGCGCATCTCCTCTAGCTTCTTCTCGACGTCTTTGATGTCGACCGGGGCAAACTGCTCAGCCATGTACAAATCCCTTCTCTGTTCTCGTATCCCACGTCCTTTTGGAGGCGCATCGGACGTTGTTGAAACGAAAACGTGCCCAGGCCGGCGAAGTGCGGTCCGTTACCAAGCTCGGTCCTTTCACCGCTGGGCACGTGTCGATCGGCGAAAAATGTTAGCGAAATCCGAGTTGCTTCGCTTTACGGTGAAACCAGTGTCGAACAATGAAACGCCGACTCAATCCCTATTCCTTATTTGGGAAGCAGGTTTTCGGGTATTTTGATACCTTTCTCCTGGTAATACCTCACAGCTCCGGGGTGAAGAGGAACGGGGCTATAAATGACGTTTTCCGGCTTCACTTCCGTTGCAGATTTATGGGCTGCGACCAGTATATCTACATTCTCAAAGGTTTTCTTGACTACCTCATAGACAAAATCATCGGGAGCATCTTTGTGAACAACCATAAAATTCCACAGGGTTAACGTGTCAATATCATGGTCCTTATTACTCTTGTAAGTGCCTTTCGGCATAGCTCCTATGGCAAAATAGGGATGTTTGGCAATGAACTTGTCGGCGACATCTTTAGGGACACCATAAACGTTTGCTTCATGCAGAGTTTCAACTTCAGTGATAGTTGCCCAGGGAAGACCGACGGATTGACCGTTGGAGTCGAGCATTCCGTCCTTGAGCTGTGCATTGAGATCCGCGGAGCTTGCATTGACGATGCGTTTCGCCTTCACTCCGGCCGTTTCAAGAATTTTCGGCCAGTATGTTGCAGGGGTTCCTCCTACGGGACCGACACCGACACTCTTGCCGTTCAGATCCATGATACTCTTGATACCGGTATTAGCGAGCGAATACATCTGGAAGTAGGTGGTATACATGGGAAAAATAGCGCGCTGATTCTGATATTTCTTACCTTTGGCCCATCCTTCACCACTCCATCCTTCTGCAGCGGGACCATTGGTGACCATTCCGAAGTCGAGCTTCTTACCTTCAATCAATTGCACATTGTGCACCGGTCCGCCGGTTGATTCCACATTGCCGGGAATTCCCATTTTGTCATTGAGCAGTTTTGTGAATCCTCCGGCCCAGATGAAGTACGTGCCTCCAACGGGTGCCGCTCCAACGGTCACGGATTTCGGCCAGTCTGCCTTAGATTGAGCAAATCCCACGGAACAAACGAGCACCACGGAAAGCACGGCCAAAGTAAATCCCAGGAATCCTTTTCTCATGAAAACCTCCTCTGACTGTTGTGATCCTGATTGCCTCCCCCGCATTATCCGAAAAACATAGCTGTTCTAGTGAGGCCCTTTGTTGCAAGAGCCGCCAAGCAGTTCCTGACTCCCGGCATCGCTCGCGGCTTTTGGCGTCAATTTACCAGAATTCTTCTCGCAAGAGAAAAGAATTCCTTATCTTTTCAAAGACGAATTACCAATAAGGTAGCTCCGACAGACAATCTCAGCGTAACTGTAAATGATCTGTAAGGACGATAAGGCTTGAAGCTAACTCGACAATTCGGCTCAAGAATGCTGTTCGGAATCCGCTCCGAGTTAGATTTTCCGGCTCTTGTCATAGAGCTTATGAGCACTCCGGCTTGCCGTACACGAATATCGAATGTATAACTCATTTTGCCGGATCGGCCGGAGGTTAATTATGCGAAAGAGCGCGTTGGCGGTCATTCTCCTGGGAGCGGTGAGTTTGTTTCCGAACCTGGCTTTGTGTCTGCCTCCCATGGAATTGGAAGAACGTCTGTCCAGTGCAACACAAGTCCTCAAAGAGACCGTAACTGCTCCTGATGCAGGCATTCCTGTTGACTTACTGAAACGAAGCCGTGGCATAATCGTGTTCCCTTCGCTCATTAAAGCCGGCCTGGGAATTGGCGGGCATTACGGAAGAGGGGTAGTTCTCCGGAAAGATCCAAGTACAGGAAAATGGGGACCTCCTGCATTCATCAGGTTGATCGGAGGAAGCTTCGGCTGGCAGATCGGAGTGCAATCGACGGATTTGATCCTGCTCATCATGAATGATATCAGTCTCAAAAGTCTCTTCAAGGATAAGATCACCATAGGAGCAGACGCTTCCATTGCGGCAGGACCGGTTGGCAGAGATGCGTCAGCCGGTACCGACGTGGACTTTTCTGCCGGGATACTGTCCTATTCGAGGGCAAAAGGCCTTTTCGCCGGAGTATCCATCAAGGGGAGCGTGATAGAGTCGGATTGGGAATCCAATGAAGCGTATTATGGATCGGATGTTTCTGTAATAGATATTTTCTTCAGAGGCAAGGGCACGGTTTCTCCTGCTGCGTCGGAGCTCATCCGTTTCTTGAACAAGAACGCTTCATAGCGAGGCTATTATGCAACCTCAGACAACACGACAATTACAGTTGAACGGCTATTTCCCGGGAGCAATCGGCAAAATTACCGAGCTTCACGCGGTGTATTACCACGAACACTGGGGATTCGATATTACCTTCGAGACCCAGGTGGGACGCGAGCTTTCGCTATTCTTGACCGATTTTGTTCCTGACAGAGACGGATTCTGGACCGCTTTTTGCCAAGGAAGTTTCGCCGGTTCCATTGCAATTGACGGTTCTCTTGGCAGCACGGAAGGGGCTCGTTTGCGATGGTTCATCATCGAACCCGAATTCCAGGGGAGAGGGATCGGTCGGGAACTCATAGGTGCTGCAATCCAATTCTGCAGAAACGCTGGATACGAGAAGGTATTTCTATGGACGTTCCGAGGACTCGAGGCAGCTCGAAAGCTTTACGAAGAAGCCGGATTTCGATTGACGGAAGAATCCGAAGTGGACCAGTGGGGATCGCACATTACCGAACAGAAGTTCGAGCTGAATTTTCGAGATAAGCTGTAATGAGGCTCCTCAAGTATGGGCAATTAGTTCTCATCAGGTTTCGGCACAGTGAGACATCTTCCTTTTTCGGAGATTTTGTCTCTGCGTGCACCGGTATGCCCCAAAGGATATAAACCAGCTTGCATAGCACAATATTCACACATACGCTTACCTTCCCAGGTGTAGACTTCGTTTTCGGAAATCTTTTTGCAGCAACTGCTGCATGACGCAAAATCCAATGCTAATTACCCCCAATCTTTCGCTATTATTCTTTATGCTCTGCTCGATCTCAATGAACCAGGCGTCTTGTCTCCAGTTTCAGACGCACCGAGGTCAAGATCATGCTTCCGAATCTTGCTGTATAAAGTGCTGCGACTGATTCCCATAATCTTGGCGGCCTTGTACTTGTTCCAATTGCACTTTTCGAGAATCGATTTGATATAGTCGCGTTCTACGCTATCCAGATCCGCCTGAACATGGGCAGGGATTGCCGGGTTGTCCTGTCCGCGTAATTCGGCAGGGAGATCTCCGGGAACGATGATATCGGTCTTGGCAAGGACCATTGATCTTTCGACCACATTTTCCAGCTCACGCACGTTTCCCGGCCAGTTGTGGCGAAACACTATGTCCATCGCTTCCTGAGAAAAGCTCCTGACGTTTTTTCCCAGCCGGACGTTGTAGCGATCCAGGAAGTTTGTAACCAGTTGCGGAATATCTTCTTTCCTCTCCCTGAGGGGCGGCACTCCTATGGAAATCACATTGAGCCGCCAGTACAGGTCCTCACGGAAGATGCCTTCCGTCATTGCCTGTTTAAGATTCCGGTTTGTGGCTGCGATGATTCTTGCATTCGTAGAGAGGGTTTCCTCCCCACCAACACGCTCGAACTGACGCTCCTGAATCACGCGAAGAAGAATTACCTGTGTGGGAAGACTCACTTCTCCAATTTCGTCCAGGAAAATGGTACCTCCGTCCGCTTGCTCGAAGCGCCCCTGTTTTCGACGAATAGCGCCGGTGAATGAACCCTTCTCGTGCCCGAAAAGTTCTGAATGAAGCAATGTTTCAGGATATGCAGCGCAGTTTATTACGATAAAGGGCCCTTTTTTTCGGAGACTTTCTTCGTGAATCGCACGAGCGATAACTTCCTTACCTGTTCCTGATTCACCTTGAATGAGTACATGAGAATCGCTGGTGGAAATATCCTGAATGAGCTCGGCTATGCTTTTCATGCGCGGCGAATGCCCCAGCAGATGGCTGAGACGCTGGTTCGCGTCCATTGTCTCGGAGAGACGACGATTCGTTTGCCGCTCGTCCCGCAGACTGCAATAGAGCCGCCGTATGCGGAGCATGGCATTCACCCGGGCAATAAGCTCATCGGGTTCGTACGGCTTAATGAGGTAATCGTCACCACCACTGTTTAACCCCTGAATCTTGTAATCCAGGGTATCGTGAACCGTGAAGATGATCACCGGTATGTACTGATATTCAGGGTGTGCTTTGAGTTTCGTTACGGTTTCAAGTCCATCCATTCCAGGAAGGTTTACATCCAGGAGTATCATGTCAGGGCAGTTATCCCCGGAGCGGTCGAGGAACTCTATCCCCTCCTCTGCCGATCCGACGAGATACGCCTCAAAACCGGCGGAAACGAGCAGTTGTTGCGTAAACGGCCCGTTGAAGGGATCGTCTTCAATGACAAGCACGTGGCCTGTGCCGGAAGGCTGAATCATGAAAAGCTCTCAAACGAAATGATAGGCCATGCCCTGGGCCGATGCAACTTTATCGCCGTTCTGATTGGTGAGATCCACATTCCAAAGACTTACCCGGTTTCGGATATCAATGGGTGTGGCCTCGGCACTCACACAATCCCCAACGACAGTTGCCTGAAAATAGTTGATTTTGATCTCCAATGCGAATGATTTAATGCCTCGTGCATTAGCCGCCACAGCAAAGGCCTGATCTGCGAGCGCAAAAAGGACGGCTCCATGAGTGCGATCCTCTGCATTGCAGTAAGACTCTTGAATCGTCAGACTCACTCGCGCGTAAGAATCTCTCACTTCATCAATGGAAATTCCGAGGAGCTTTGCGAAAGGATCGCCTCCGACCACTTCTCGAGCAAAGGCGATAGGGTCCTCGTTTCTCAGCTTACGGTGCTTATCTTTCGACATATTTTCACCTGGGGAACTTATCGGGCTAAACGGCGGTCGTGATCACGTTCCTTTGACTGCTGGTCTTGAGGGGTAACCAGTTCCGGTCGGGAGATCTTATTGTGTGTCGTGGCAATTTTCAAAAAATTTTTGAGGAGTAATCCGCCGTCAGGACGATTCTTCAGATAGTACTCCGTATGGGCCTGAACTCCGTAGGCCGGTTTTGTCGGATGCTTAATTATTTGATGACGGCAGAGATCGTTTTCTGCAAGTCGAACGAATCCCGGAGGAAGCTTTTTTACTTCGTCATAATGGTTTTGCACCAGGTTGAGCGTTTTTCCCATTCCTTGGAATAATGGATCGTCGGCCACAACGAAAATGTTGTGACGTCCCTTCTCCGTGGGGTTCTTCTTGTAAGGGATGCAATCGTCTTCACTGCCGTTGATCGGGCCGACTTTGCCTCCGAATGCCAGAGCAAGTGCCTGATGCCCGCCACAGATTCCGATAACCGGTATTTCCAATTCCTCGACGATAGTCTTCAAGGCCTTGAGGAAATTATCGAGTTCCGTGGGATCGTATTTACACCACGGCACTCCGTTGGGGCTCAAGGCAAGGAATGAGGGACGCCGCGCCTTCATGTCCTTGACTGTGATCTCTCTGTACGGGAGCACGATGCCTGTACCCTCGGCGCCAAGCCCTGCAAGAATGTCTCTCACTTTTTCCGCCTGTCTGGACGTTCTTCCGCTGAAGAGATTGACGACGATCCATGTGCCTGTTGTGGGCTCCGGGGTGGTGGATATGAGTTTGGGCTTGAGCTTTTCTGAACGTTTTGTTTTCGCACTTTCACAAGGCGTAATAGCAATAGAAAGTATCGCGGCTAACGCGAAAAAGAAAAAACATCGATTCAGATTCATGAACAACGCCTTTCAAACAAAAAATGATGCTTTCCCAAAACATTAAAATTATAGAAAAGAATCTTATAAATATCAATAGTTATGAACTCAAAATGAGTTATAATCTATTAGTGATAAGTATTTGTCTTAAATACATAACAAATGTAGAACATTAAAGATCGGTGCCTAACATGTTGAACACTCTCACCGGTCTCAAAGCTATTTCCTGACCCTGCGGTTCCGGATTTACCAATATCAGCAAGCCTCCGCTTGCCGAAACTACTTTGAAGAGTCTCTGTTGGTTCGATGCTGGAACAAATCGCGATTTTTGCACGAGAATCGGCGCTCCTCTCATGAGGCGGTTCATTTCTCCCGGGAGCATACGTATGTCAGGAATATGAGAGAGGGAATCAGATACCCCGATGAGTCTCTCTCGAATCAGATCCGGACCTGCTTCAGAAATTTCATCCAAAGTCACAGCCTGATTCACATGGAAGGACCCGCTTTCGGTCCTTCTCAGCCGTTCCAGTCTCGCCCCCACCTTTAGATCGTTTCCTATATCCCTGGCAAGCGAACGCGCGTAGGTTCCTTTGGAACAGGTGAGCTCCAGTTCGAGAAACGGGCAATTCCAAGTCCCTGCCACCAGAGACATTATTTCCACTTTTCGGGGAGCGAGTTGCGGAAAAATCCCTTTTCTCGCTAACTTGTAGATGGGAACCCCTTCTTTCTTGATCGCGGAGAAATGTGGTGGAATTTGGTCTATGACTCCCCTGTACGGTATCAGGGCCCTCTCAATGTCGTTTAGAGTCAGATGAGATGGATCTGACGTACGAATGACCCGACCGTCTTTATCCGCGGAATCCGTTTCTTCTCCGAGCTTCACCACCATGTGGTAGCATTTGCGCGTTTCATTCAGATGGTCCAGGGTGCGTGTCGCGACCCCGATCAAGATAACCAGCAGTCCTGTTGCAGCGGGATCGAGTGTCCCCGAATGCCCCACTTTCGCAGGTTTGACCTTACGTTTTATGACTCTGACCACGTCGTTGGACGTGATTCCTTCAGGTTTGTCTACCAACAATATTCCGTGCAAACGTGCAGCCTCGCGAACGATATTTGGCCGAAGATTCCGAGCGTCAACATGGGCCGACATCCGAAATCCGGGTGAAACGTGGATAGGACAACCCTATCCCTGGGAGGTACCGTAAACCGAATAGACTCGAATAGAAAGAGGAGAATTGAGCGGCTCACAATTCAGATAGATTGGGCCAGTATTTCTTGTGCATTGCCAGGACATCTCTCAGTCGAGCTTTGAATGTACCATTCAGCTTTTCCGGAGAAGGCTGAAAAGGCACCATGTCGATATCGCAATTGTACGAGCACAGGAGACCCATGATTTCCTTGACCGAATTCGTCAATGCGGTCAAATTGTAACCGCCTTCCAGAGTCAGAATCAATCTTCCCGAACTATAGAGTTCCGCGAGATGCATGAGTATCTGCAGCATCTGCGAATACCCTTTTTCCGTAACAGCCATACCACCGAGAGGGTCCCGTTCATGTGCGTCGAATCCTGCAGAGACCAGGATAAGTTCGGGTTTGTACATCTCCAATACAGGGGCGATCAACAGGTGGAAAACCGTCAGATATTCGTCATCTCCAGCTCCGGCTGCGAGTGGGATGTTTATCGTATGTCCTTCTCCCCGGCCTTGTCCTACTTCTCGAATCCCTCCCGTGCCGGGATAATGAGGGTATTGATGAACAGAGATGAATAGTACCTCTTCTTCTTCATAGAAGGCATTCTGGGTTCCGTTGCCGTGATGCAGGTCCCAGTCAATAATTGCAACTCTGCTCAACTTATGCCTGGAAATCGCGTATCGAGCCGCCAGAGCGATGTTGTTGAACAGACAGAATCCCATAGCTCTACGTCGCTCTGCATGATGTCCCGGGGGCCGTATGAAGGCAAAGCCGTTTCTCACGCGACCTTCTATCACTGCATCAACAAGGTTGAAGAGTCCGCCAACCGCTTTTGATGCGGCTTCCCAGGAATGTGCACACGTACAGGTATCGGGATCCAGGAAAGTATTCGACCGCCCCGCTGTGGTAACAATCTGATTGACATAACGCGGATCGTGATTGGTCGCAATCTCTTCCAAAGAAGCCTCTCGGTTGGGAATCTCGACAAAATTCAACTCGGATTCAAGTTGGTCGATCATATTGTAGATGACTTCCAGTCTTTCAGGGCATTCCGGATGGTACTCACCCATATCATGCAAAAGGTAAACCCCGTCTCTGACAATTCCGGTAGGCTTCATGTAAGTTGCCTTCTTGTGAGAATTCATAGCGAGTATAAAAAAATTTACCATTTCGGCCAGTTCTAGTCAATTATTTTGACGATACTTAACTATCTGTTCCAGCGCTAACATGCGCAAATAGAGAAATTACTTTTCATCATTTTCTATGTCGAGTATCTTTGTGACTGCGCGCAATCCCGTCATAGGCGTGTGGATTGTTGAATACCAATCTCCCCAGCGAGAGGATAGAGCAAATGCTCCTTGCTATTGATGTAGGAAACACAAACACCGTTATCGGAGTATTTGAAGGAAAAAAACAGCTCGGCATTTGGAGAATCAGAACAGTAGAAGATACGACAGTTGACGAATACAGAATCATGTTGCGGAACCTTGCCGAACTTGAAGGCATGGATCCGCTCAAAATAGACGGAGCGATAATCTCCTGCGTCGTGCCGCCATTGATATCTGCTCTCGAAGAGCTTTGCGCATCTCTGAAGATAACTCCTTTTTTCGTAGGACCGGGAATGAAAACCGGAATGCCTATTCGTTACGATAATCCGCGGGAAGTGGGAGCAGACAGAATCGTAAACGCTGTGGCCGCTTACGAAAAATTCGCTTGTGAGTTGATTGCAGTCGATTTCGGGACTGCTACCACTTTTGACTACATAAATAAACTCGGTGAGTATGAAGGCGGAGCAATTGCGCCGGGTGTCAAAATAGCAGCAGAGGCACTGTTTCATGAAGCATCCAAACTTTTCAGAGTCGAATTGGCGGCGCCGGCGCGAGTAATTGCAAAAGATACTGCATCTGCCATACAGTCCGGCATCATATTCGGGTACGCTGCTCTAGTTGACGGTATCCTCATGCGTATGTTCGAAGAATTGGGGTCTCGACCGAAAGTCGTTGCCACCGGTGGGCTGGCTCGAGTCATCTCCGCAGAAACCAAGCTCGTCGATGTGGTCGATGACGATCTGACCATGGAAGGACTGCGAATTCTATACTTCCGAAATGTATCGCCAAAAAAATAGAACCCTGCAAGATCCATCTTTGCATGAACATTTGCCGAAGAACGAATGTCATATTGTGCGAAGAGCGTACCCGAGATTTCATCACCGTTCCGGTTGGAATTGGTGGCGCATAGTGAATACTCGCATCTGACCGGTTTCACAAGATCGGGATCGCTCATGAAAATGTTACGTTCTATCGGAGGCAGACATGAAGAAATTATTAATGACAACGGCGATCCTCCTTGCTGCGGGGATCATGGTGACGGCATTCCCTATGAATTCTGACGCTTTCCTTGGCCCAATCTGGACTCCAGGTGGATGTCCGGGCCTAGGCGGCGGTGGCAGCGGTTGCAGCTCGTGTTACTGGGGAGCCGGCTCATATGGCGTAAGCTATGGCGGCGGTTTCGGATGGCCGGCAGGAGGTTACGGCTATGGCGGTTACGGTCGCAGGGGCTATTATGGTGCCGGTGTCGGAGTGGGTTCGCTTTATGGCGGATTCGGTTGGGGAGGCCGTGGCGGACGGACCTACGGAGGAATCGGATTCGGTTGGTAACCTCGCTGTAATATAGCAAATGTCAGAATTTTTATCTGATTGCGAAAAGCGCTTCTCGAAAGCGATTGGTGGGTGCCGGCCTCCGTGCCGGCACATTTTCAAAACAAATCAACCCAGTTCGGCACGGCAGAGACGCTGCGCTCTACCATTTCCTCATAAAGGGTAGGGTGTTCCTCTCGAGGTCCCCGGTACTCGCTCAAATACTGCTGACAACTTCAGAGACTTCCCTCACGCTCGAATCATATCCCGAAGGTGTCTTGCACGCATAGAAGCAATGACTAAGCTAGAAGCAGAGCCCGAAGAGCTCCTCCCTGGTGCGCGTGGGCTCGGACCTCCGGGATATGCGATGGGGTCCCGGAGGTTTGCTTTTTCATCACGAAATAATCCAGCTTATAGCGATTGCAAAGAAACTCTGACGTTTATCCCATATTCCAATACAAGATACTAGTGGGGACCGGCACTCTGCCGGTCCATTCTATCGATATCATTGATCATATTGAAGATGTGCCGGCACGGAGGCACGGCACCCACCAATATTCCTACTCTTCAATCGGACATTGATTTTGGCAAAGTGTGCACGAAGGAATCTTCAGTTGAAAAAAAAAATCGAGGGCCATTGCAGCCCTCGATTATAGGTTTCACGCAGATTTAACGTATGACTAGAAGACGCCTTTGACTTTTCCGGTCTCCACGTCAACGTCGACTCTTCTAAAAGCAGGATTCGAACCGGTTCCCGGCATGAGAGAGATGGCTCCCGCAACAGGTACCACGAATCCGGCGCCTTTATAGGTGAGAATGTCTCTAATGGGGAGAGTCCAACCCTTAGGTACACCCTTTATGTTGGGATCATGGGACAGACTGAGGTGCGTCTTGACCATGCAGGTTCCCAGTTTGGCCAGATCGGGATCTGCTTCCATCTTTTTCGCTTTGGCTTCCGCTTCCGGAGTGTAGCTCACGCCGTCGGCTCCGTACACTTCTTTGGCGATCAGTTCAATGCGCTGTCGAAGCGGCATCGACAGGTCGTACAGCAGTTTGAATTCGTTTGGCTCTTCGCATGCGTCCACAACGGCATCAGCGAATTCCAGGGCGCCGTCGCCACCTTTGAGCCAGTGCTGGGATACTGCTACGCGGGCGCCTGCGGCTTCGGAAAGTCTTCTCACCGCGGCGATTTCGTCTTTGGTATCCGTATAGAAGGAGTTGATGCAAACAACCGGATTGATACCGGCTTTTTTCACTGTCTCAATGTGGTGAACGAGGTTCTTCGTTCCTGCTTCCACCCAACCTACGTTTTCGCCTTCATACTCTTTGGGCATGGGCAGACCGGGGCGAGGAACAGGAGCGCCACCATGGCATTTCAGAGCGCGAATCGTGGCTACGACGACTGCGCAATTGGGTTTCAGACCAGAGAAGCGGCACTTGAGGTTCCAGAATTTCTCGAAACCGATGTCGGCACCGAATCCGGATTCCGTTACATGGTAATCGGAAAGCTTCAGAGCAACTCTATCCGCTATAATTGAGGACTGACCGATGGCGATGTTCGCAAACGGACCTGCATGGACCAGCACGGGCTGACCTTCGATGCTCTGGAGCAGGTTGGGATTGAGGGCTTCCACCATCCATGCTGTCATTGCGCCGTCAACTTCCAGATCTGCGGTGGTAACCGGCTGACCTTTCTTGTTATAGGCGACGACCATCTTGCCCATGCGCTCACGCATATCTTTCAGGTCGTTGGACACAGCCAGAATAGCCATGATCTCGGAAGACACTGCGATGCCGAAAGATGAGCGCATCATGAAGCCGTCCATCTTCCCACCAAGACCGATGATAATGTTACGCAAGGATTGAGCGCAGAAATCGATAATCCACCCGAGTTCCACATTTCTGGGATCGATATTCAGGCGGGGCATGCCTCTCTTTGCCCATTCTTCATCGTCATAGTTGAACTCATGCTGCATACGAGCGCACAGGGCGACCATAGCCAGGTTGTGGGCGTTCATGATCGCATTGATGTCGCCTGTCAGGCCGAGAGAGAAGGGGGTCAGCGGAATGCACTGTGCAAGACCACCACCAGCGGCCGAGCCCTTGATATTCATGGTGGGGCCGCCGGAGGGCTGACGAATGGCAGCCGTCACGTTCTTCTTCCGTTTACCGAGACCTTCTACCAAGCCCATGCTGCTTGTGGATTTTCCTTCTCCAAGCGGCGTGGGGGTGATAGCCGTGACGTCGATATACTTGCCGTCAGGTCTGTCTTTGAGACGATTGAGGATTTTTCGATAGTCGAGCTTCGCTACATAATGACCGTGAGGCAGCACTTCTTCTTCTTGCAGTCCAAGCTCATCTCTGAGCTGATAGACTGTTTTCATTGTCTTTTCCGCCTCTTCGGCAATCTGCCAGTCAGCCATTTTGGTAGGGTCGAGAGCCATGTACACCTCCTGTGAAGAATCAATTCACCGTGCAGGAAACCCTGCTTTATTCGGTCAATAGATTTGAATTTTCAAGGAATTCCCGGGCAGGAAAACAGCTTATAATTTTAGCCCAAGACTCTGAATGGAGCAACAAAAAACGTTCCTGCCACTACTGAGTCAGAGGCTCAAATTTTAGGCTTCCCTGAGGAAAGTCGCTGCATTTTTGAATACCGCCAGCCCGTCTCCCTCTTCGGGCAGTTCCTCGCGTGTCCAGCGAGGATGATTGGTACGATGCACGAAACATTCAGGATGAGGCATCAGACCGAAAATTCTTCCTGTCGTATCGCACAAACCGGCTATTGCCAATTCAGAGCCGTTGGGATTCTCTGGATACTGCATCGTCGGTCCGTCGCTGTCTTGAGAACAGTATCGGAGAACGGCCTGGTGTTGATTTACCAGGTCAGAGGAAACAGCCTCGGATCTGCTGATAATCTTTCCCTCACCATGACGTACAGGCAGATACAGACGCTTCAATCCCCGGGTGAATACGCACGGGGAATCGGAATCGACAGAGAGATATACCCATCGGTCTTCAAAACGTCCGCTGTCGTTCGCAGTGAGTGTCACGTCTCTGGTACCGTACGCCCCCCCGATTGCCGGCAACAATCCGAGCTTTGTAATAAGTTGAAATCCGTTGCAAATCCCCAGTAGCAGTCCGCCCCGAAAGATGAACTCCATGAAGCGATCGATCAAGCGGCCACCGTTGATTCGGGAATGGCGAATCCGATTTGCACAGGCTTGAGCCGCACCGAGATCGTCGCCATCCAGAAAACCACCGGGAAAAACAATGAGGTTATACGCCGCGGGATCTACCTGCCCGCGGGCAAGAAAATTCAGATGGACAAGGTCAATGGTATTGAACCCTGCTAGTTCGAGTGCGCGACGGGTTTCGTTTTCACAGTTGATTCCGTGACCCGTCGGGACCAGAGCGGTCAAATTCATAGACGTATATTCTCCTGGACGGCTTCAGCTTTCGTAAGTCGCCCGTATCGACCCGTCCGCTACGGCTTCTGCTCTCTTCTGTGGGCAAATCGGAAGCTCTAGAATAAAGGCTTTACCGATTGAGCCGCAAGGTTCAGGTAATTGGTCGGAAATATTCCGATATAGAGCACAACTGAAGCAGCAATTGTGAGCGCCAGCAGCATTGCAGGTCCGAACTGCAATTTAGCCGGTTCGGCCTCAGGAGACTCCATATACATTTTCATCACTACTCTGAAGTAATAAAACACTGATGCAGCGCTCGTCAAGACACCGATTACGACAAGCCAGATATACCCCTGCTTGATCGCTGCACTGAATATTGTGAACTTGCCGACGAACCCCGCTGTAGGAGGAATTCCTGCCAGAGAAAACAGGAAAATCGACATCGCCAGTGCCAGGAGCGGGTTCGTCCGGGCTAATCCGCGATAATCATCGAGATAAACATTTGCTTCGCCTTTTCTTCCTACCAGAGCCACCACGCCGAAAGCTCCCAAATTGGTGAAGGTATAGGCCAGCAGATAGTACAGAATCCCCGAAGTCCCTGCTTCCTGTCCGGCAATCATGCCGATAAGAATGTATCCGGCGTGAGCAATACTGGAATAGGCAAGCATCCTTTTAATGTTGTCCTGAACAATTGCTGCGAGATTGCCGAGAATCATAGTCAAGACAGCGAGTACCCACAAAATATCAACCCAGTTCACCTGGATGGAAATCAGAGACTCGAAGAAGACTCGGACGAACGCTGCAAATGCTGCAGCCTTGACTCCCACGGACATAAATCCAGTCAGAGGAGAAGGGGCACCTTCGTACACGTCGGGAGTCCACATGTGAAAGGGAACGGCCGCAACCTTAAAAGCGAATCCTACCAGGAGCATTCCCATTCCGATATACGCCATCTGGCCGATCTTGCCTGATTGGAAGTACTTGGAAAGCTCGGGTAATCCCAGCGAACCGGCAGAGCCGTACAAGAGGGCTGCGCCATAGAGAAAAATCGCACTGGAGAACGCACCGAGAAGCAGGTATTTCAGCGCTGCTTCTTTCGATTTCAGGTTGGCAGGCAGAATTCCCGCTAGAACGTAAATCGATATGGACAGAGTTTCCAACCCAATGAAGATCGTCAATAGATGATTTGCGGACACCATGAACATCATGCCGGCAGACGAAAAGAGCAGTAGAACGAAATACTCGCTCAGGTCCAACTCGTCATCCGTCAGGTATTTTACGGACGTCAGAACCGTCATGCCCGCGGCAATCAGAATCAGAAGGTTGAAAAACCAGGTATAGGCATCCAGACTGATCAACCCTGAAAAGGCCTGTTCGTTCAAAAACCTGAGATGGCTATTTGCGGCTCCAGCCACAAGTATCCCCGCAAGACTGACGATTGCAGCCGCAGGAACAGCACCTTTACGCATGAACAGGCACATCAGCATCACAAAAATGCCTGCCAATGACAAAACGAGAGCCGGCAGAATTCCGCCAAGATTAATCTCGGGTACTTGGATCATCCCGGTTGCTCCTAAACCTTTTTATCGGCGATTTTCAACGGGAAGCGAAGTAATAGCAACTTCGGCTTGCCCGACATTTGTCTGTTTTTTGGCTTTTTCCATATTTAGAACTGCAGTCTTCTTGGTTTCAACATGACTCAGGAATTTTTTCACAGGCGCTGCCATGGGCTGCAGGAATGTGTTCGGATATACGCCGATCCATACCACGAATACCAAAATCGGCACGAGCACCAGGACTTCCCTTGCGGAAAGATCGGGCAGTCCGAGATTCTTCGGGTTGGTTACTTTTCCGAACATGACACGCTGAAACATCCAGAGCATGTATACAGCGGCAAAGATGACTCCACTTGCAGCCAACACTGCATACACCGGATAGACTTTAAAGGTGCCCAGAAGAATGAGAAATTCACCCACGAATCCGTTTAATCCCGGAAGTCCGATAGATGACAAGGTGAAAATCATGAAGAATACTGCAAAAAGAGGCATGACTTTGGACAACCCGCCGAATTCCGCTATGAGTCGGGTATGCCGGCGCTCGTAAATCATGCCGACGATAAGAAAGAGGGCCCCCGTGCTCAGTCCGTGATTGATCATCTGAAGAATACTGCCCTCGACACCTTGTGAAGTGAAGGCAAACATCCCCAACATGACGAAACCGAGGTGGCTCACACTGGAGAACGCAACGAGTCTTTTCACGTCAACCTGTACCATCGCGACCCATGCGCCGTATATGACTCCGATGACCGAGAGAACGCAGATCCACCAGGTTGCATCAGCAGCGGCATTAGGGAAGAGTGGTATAGCGAACCGTATGAACCCGTATGTCCCCATTTTGAGGAGGACGGCGGCCAGCACAACGCTACCCACTGTGGGAGCTTCTGTATGGGCGTCCGGCAACCATGTATGAAAGGGGAACATGGGGACTTTGATCGCAAAAGCCAGGAAGAATGCCAGGAACATCCAGAACTGCGCCTTGAGCGGAACTGCAAAATCATAGAGCTTCAGGAGATCGAACGTATACGTGCCGGTTGACTGTCCTGCCATGAAGTACAGAGCCAAAATAGCAACAAGCATCAGCAGAGAACCGACTATGGTATACAAAACGAACTTGATCGCTGCATATAATCTGCGGGCAGGATTACCCCACACGCCGATAAGCAGGTACATCGGGATCAGCATCACTTCCCAGAATACGTAAAAGAGAAACAGGTCAAGGGATACGAATACGCCAATCATCCCCACTTGCAGGATGAGCAACGAAATAAGGAATTCCTTGACCCTCGTCTGGATATCCTCCCAGGAAGCGAGCACTACTATGGGGCCGAGCAAGGTCGTCAGAAGGACGAGAAACAAACTGATCCCGTCGATGCCAAGCTTGTAGGAAATTCCCCAATCGGCGATCCAGACCCGATTCTCCACGAGCTGCATATTTGGGGAGGAAGCATCGAACCAACCCAGGGCGGCAATGCTTACCACAAAATCGGCAAGCATGAAAATTAACGCAACCCAGCGGAGCAGTGTCTTAGATTCCCGGTTCAGGATAAGAAGCAGAATCGCCCCGATCAACGGGATAAAGGTGATCAAACTGAGCAAAGGGAAGGAAGCATTCTCCATGAACGGTATTCCTCCGTGTCCTATTTCAGGACTAAATAGCCGATTATCGCCAGGACTCCCAGCAATACGGAAAAGGCATAATCTTTTACCAGACCGGTCTGAAGCCAACGCAAACCGCTGCCGATATTGCGCGTGACAGAAGCCACTCCGTTCACGATGCCGTCGATGATGGCCTCATCAAAGTATTTCCACAGAAGTTGTGAGAATTTGACGATTGAGTTTACAAACAGCACATCATAAAGCTCGTCCATCCAGTATTTGTTGTAAACAAGCGTGTGGACCGGGCCGAAAGTCTCAACCATCTTTTCAGATACCGAAGGCTTCGTGACGTACATGTAGCGTGCCAGGAACAATCCGAAAAACGCTATACCAAGTGATACTGCCATGAGCACCAGCTCCAGAGCGAGACTGTGGTGCTCTGCATGCCCGTGATCGAGTATGTTTTTGGCGGAAGCAAACACGGGCGCCACGAAATCACCGAAATGATGCCACCCATGAAAGATCGGAATACCAACCAGACCGCCTACAAGTGAGAGACAAGCAAGAATTACGAGTGGTCCGGTCATAAGCGGCGGTGATTCGTGGACGTGATGAGCCGTTTCGTGGTCTACATGCGATTCGCCGTAAAAGGTCATGTACAACGATCTGAACATGTAGAATGACGTCATAATGGCTGCAACCGCTCCGAGTATCCAGAAACCCGGATGACGAAGCAAGGAATAGAAGAGAATCTCGTCCTTGCTGAAGAATCCTGCAAAAGGAAAGATTCCGGCGATTGCCAGGGTGCCGAATAAGTACGTCCCGTGCGTGTACGGCAACTTGCTCTTCAACGCTCCCATTTTTCGCATGTCCAGCTCTCCGGACATTGCGTGCATTACGCTTCCGGCTGCGAGAAAGAGCAGAGCCTTAAAGAATGCATGTGTCATGAGATGGAAGATGCCGGAAGCAAATGCTCCCACACCGCAAGCCATGAACATGTACCCGAGCTGGGAAATGGTGGAATACGCAAGAACCCGTTTGATGTCGTACTGCGTTATTCCCATAGTGGCAGCGAACAATGCGGTAGCTCCGCCTACGACAGCCACCACGGTTATGGAAACAGGCGCCATCGCGTAGAGCAGGCTGCACCGGGCAACCATGTAAACACCAGCGGTGACCATGGTGGCGGCATGGATCAATGCACTGACCGGAGTGGGGCCTTCCATTGCATCCGGCAGCCATGTATAGAGCGGTATTTGAGCCGATTTTCCAGTCGCGCCCACAAAGAGCAGAAGCGTGATCATGGTGACCATAAGACCGCCTTGCTCGAGCTTGCCGGAAGCTGCTGCAAATACATCTGTATAATTCAGCGATCCGAAAGTGACGAATATGAGGAACATGCCGATCAAAAAGCCGAAGTCGCCAACCCGGTTGACGACAAAAGCTTTCTTGCCTGCATCCGCGGCAGACTGCTTCTCGTAGTAGTACCCGATGAGCAGGTACGAACAGAGCCCGACACCTTCCCATCCGACGAACATGAGTAGAAAATTGTTCGCTGACACGAGAATGAGCATGTTGAACACGAAGAGATTCAGGTATGCGAAAAACCTTCGGAAACCGAGTTCTCCGTGCATGTAACCGATGGAGTAGATATGGATCAGACAGCCCACTCCGGACACGATCAGCAACATGATGATGCTCAGCGGATCCACAAGGAATGCAATCGGAACATTCAAGTCACCGGAAAGCATCCACGTATACACCACTTTTTGTACTGTACGAGCTTCCGGAGGCATTCCGAGCAATTGGAGGAAGATTCCCACGGTCAACACGAACGATGCTCCGACCGACAGAGCGCCGATCCATCCGATGACCTTCTCGGGGAAATTCCTACCGAAAAGCCCGTTGATCAGGAATCCGATAAAGGGAAAAACAGGTATTAACCAGACCAGCTCAATCATACCAGGCTCCCACGGTGCGGTGCGACAGATCCGAGTTCAGCTTGGATCTGAACCCGTAACGGTCTACACGCTCACCATTTCATGAGATTGACTTGGTTTATATCCACCGTGCCTCTTTGCCTGTAAACCGCAACGGCAATTGCAAGACCTACTGCCACTTCGGCCGCCGCCACGACCATGATAAACAGGACAAATATTTGGCCTTCGATGGAACCCAAATACCGTGAAAAAGCTATGAACGTAAGGTTCACGGCATTCAGCATCAGTTCCAGCGACATCAGAATTACGATCAGATTTCTCCGGAACATTACGCCCACGGCCCCAAGAGTGAAGAGGGCCGCAGCCAGGAAGAGGTAATGCTGTAAAGTGATCATTTCTATATTCCCGAATCCATAAGAGCTTTCGGCTGAGGATTAGCCATTAATGCACAACGTCAGGATCGCTTTCGTGCCAGAAGTACCGTGCCGATGATTGCAGCCAAAAGGAGCACGGAAGCAACCTCGAACGGAAGTAGATACGTAGTAAACAGCTCCCGGGCAATCACTTCGGTGTTGGACACATCAGATACCGGATTCGGAGCATTCCCTGCAGGGATGAAGCTCCTGAGTACAGGAAACAAGAAAGACAGGAGGATCAGCGCAGCGATGACACCTACCCAAGTTCTGGCTTGTCGGGGGTCATTGGGAAGTCGAATCTGGTCCAGATTCAAGAGCATGATCACAAAGAGAAACAGCACCATAACTGCGCCTGCATATACCACGAGCTGAACCATTCCTATGAATTCAGCATGCAGCAGTATAAACATGGCCGCCAGTCCAACCATGACAATGATCATAAACAGAACATTGTGCATCGGCCTGCGGAGAAAAACGACACAAATAGCCGATATAAGGATGATTGCAGCCAACGCGTAGAAGATCACAGCTTCCATGGATGTACCCATACCTCCGACGCAGGGCAGCAATTCGACTCCGTTTCCCACGGTTTCGAATTGCGACCTGATTAGTCTTACTTTTTTTGACTTAAATAATTCGGAGGCAATATCTAGTCCGAATTATTCAAATGCAATGACGAACACATCCCACATATAACCGGAGCACTCTTTTCCTCGACTGCAGCCTACTTTATCCACCCATTTTCCGTACTCTGTTCGGGAAAGTTTTGGATGAAGAGAGGAAAAATGTTCCGATGTCTCTCAATGAAACAATCAACCAGCTTTCTTCTGAGAAACATATCTTGGCTGAGGAGGCTCCATAAGCTGTTCCTTATCCAGGATTAATGCTTCTCTGCTGTATTCTGAAAGCTCGTATGCAGTGCTCATTTCTATGGCATCTCGGGGACAAACCTCCACACAATAGCCGCAGAAAATACACCTTCCAAGATCGATAGTATATTTTTCCGGATATTTTCGATTGTCAGGTTCCGCTGCGCCTTCGATCTTGATGCACTCCGCGGGACACACTGTTGCACAGAGCATGCAAGCGACACACTTGATCTTTCCGGAAGCGTGCTTTGTCAATACGTGGCGACCTCTCCATCTCGGAGCCACATCCCATTTTTCATCAGGGTACTGGAGAGTGATCTTCTTGGAAAAGAAGTATCTCAATGTCAATTTCAATCCCTGTATCAACGGGGCAATCATCGTTCAGGACCTCATTTCCTTGTCAAAATCGAAGTGTCTCAGCTCATATATTGTCGCCAGAAAGTGTACACGAAGGCGGTCGCCATGACGTTCAGCAACCCGACCGGAAGCAGCACTTTCCAGCCAAATGTCATCACTCGGTCGTACCGCAATCTGGGATACGTGCCTCTGATCCATACGAAAACGAACACGAAAAAGAATGTCTTGGCCAAAAACCAGAATATTGGCGGGAGAATGGGGCCTTGCCAACCTCCGAAGTACAGCGTGGTCATAAGAGCGCTCAGGAAAAGTAGGTGAGCGTACTCGCCCAGGTAAAACAATCCGAATTTCATGGAACTGTATTCGGTCTGATAACCTGCAACCAGTTCATTTTCGCATTCCATCAAATCGAAGGGAGTTCGTGCAATTTCCGCACTGCCGGCGATAAGGAATAGGATGAACCCAAGCGGCTGCCTGAAGACATACCATTTCCATACGGAATCCTGCGCTTCCACGATGCCCACCAGACTGAGTGTTCCAGCAAGGAGGAGCACACCCAAAACCGAAAGGCTGAGACCCAGTTCATAGCTGATCATCTGTGCGCCGGCACGAATGGCACCGAGAAGCGAATACTTACTGTTCGAAGCCCAGCCGCCCAGGACAACTCCGTAAACACCGAGAGAGGATATGGCGAAGATGAAGAGGATTCCCACGTTCAGGTCCGCCACAACACCTGTATTCAGATCGAATTTGGCGGCAGCTTGACCGAAGATGCTTTCAAGTCCGAGCCCTTTGGCAAAAGGTATGACCGCAAAGGGAACCAGAGCGCACGTCACTACGATGAGCGGAGCTGCCAGATAGATAATGCGGTTCGCTCCGGATACCGTGATCTCTTCTTTCAGCAGCAGTTTCGCACCGTCTGCAAGCGGCTGGAGCAAGCCCCAGGGCCCCACACGATTCGGGCCGAGGCGTACCTGGAGCCAACCGAGAACCTTACGTTCCAAAAGCGTCAGATAAGCCACGAAAGTCAGGATTGCTACAATTACCAGTAAAACTTTCACCAACACCAGTATGACAGGAAGGGCGGATTCCATGTATTAAAACCTCGAAACCGTGTTAAGCCTTTTCCACTTTTACTTTCACCGCCGCATCATCCCACCGTGTGAGCATGTTCAGCTTGACGGTCGGGAAATGCAAGGGAACGATTACCACGCCATCCAAAGCACGTCGGGACAATTTCGCCACTGCCTGAATCGAAGCGCCCGAAGCGTCGCTGATTTTGACCTTATCGCCTTCATTGATGCCGAGTGCCCTGATGTCTTTCCAACTCATTTCGGCCTGGGCTTCGGGACAGACTTCCAGCAGAGACGGACTCCACGTGGAAAATGAGCCCGAGTGGAATTTAACGACACCGGGAATCAGGTACATCGGCAACTGGTTGACATTCAGCTCACGCACAGGGGCTGCCGGCATGAATTTGGCTTTCCCGCCGGGAAAACCCCCTTCGTAGAGAATCCCCTTACCGGGATCGTCCGGATCCACGCAGGGCCACGGCAGACCGCCACCAGCGAGCCTCTCGTAAGAAATGCCTCCGTAAGCGGCGACAGCCTGGGATATTTCCGCCATAACCTCTGCAGGGCCGGCGTAATCCATCGGTTTTCCCATGAGAGCAGACACTGCCGTCAGAATCTCCAGATCCGTCTTGCCGATGGTGGAGTCAACGACCGGGTGGATCGGCTGGACAAGCCGTTCTGCACTGGTATACGTGCCGGTTTTTTCGGCAAATGATGCTGCCGGCAGGACTACGTGAGCCATTCTTGCCGTGTTTGACAAAAACATGTCCTGCACGACCAAGAAATCAACCTTCTTCAGAGCTTCTTCCACCATGACCCGGTCAGGGTAGGTGTCTATTGGATTCTCACCTGCAATGTAGATTCCCTTGATCTCTCCCAGGCTTGCTTTGGAAAAGATCTCATTAGCTCCGAATCCGGGTTCTTTGGGAATCGATGCTTTCCAGAGTGCTTCGAGTTTTGCGCTTGCCGACTCATCCGTCACCGAAGCAAATCCGGGCAAGAGATCCGGCGTCAATCCCATATCTATAGCGCCTTGGGCATTTGCCTTTTCACCGAAAACATAAACACCGCAGGCCGGCTTTCCGATTCGACCGGTGATCAATGCCAGGTTGACTGCTGCGGTCGCAGCCTCAACATTGTTCCCGGGCCTGTTCAGTCCGGCCGTGAGGATGATTGTGGCTGTAGGAGCTTCCGCATATGCTTTTGCTGCTTCACGAATCAGATCGACACTTACTCCTGTGGTCTTGGATACTTTTTCGGGCGTATACTCTGCAAGAGAAGCAATCAACTCCCCAAGCCCTTCCGCCTTCATATCCACAGCAGCTTTGTCGAAGAGTTCGTTATCCACGATGGACTTGAGCATCGCATTAGCAATGAGGTATTCGGAACCCGGAGCGACCGGCAGATGAAGGCCGGGGCGATCGGTAAGCTTAGTCCGGATCGAATCCACCACGACAAGCTGGGCCCTATGGCGGCCGGAAGCGAGAATGACTTCGTTCTTTGCTATAGGATGCGTCTCTGTCAGGTCAGATCCGAGGAGCAGAATCACGTTTGCGTTTCTGATGTCCCTGATTGGGTTCGTGCTCGCAGGATATCCGAGAGACTTTCCTAACCCGTCCACCAGCGGCCGGTATCCGAATCCGGCTGCATGATCGATGTGCGGGGTTTCCAGGACTGTTCTCGCAAAGCGGTTGAAAACATAGGCTTCTTCATTGGTGAGACGCTCGGAACCGAGAGCCGCCAGGGAGTTCCCGCCCGAATTCGATTTGATGCGCTTCAGATTTTCCGCAACGAAACCGAGGGCTTCATCCCATTCAACTTCCTTGAGAGCCCCATCTTTGCGGATCATCGGTTTTTCGAGACGGTCCTGCGAGTACACATAAGGCCAGCCGTAACGGCCTTTTACGCAGAGGTTACCTTCGTTGGGACTATCCGCCGGAGAGGTGACAAAGACTATCTTGTCGTCCTTCTTCCGGACTGTAAGGGTACACCCGAGGCTGCAGAAAGAGCAGGTGGTGTTGACGTTCTCCAGCTCGAACTTACGGCCGGTACCCACCAGCCATTTGGAGCTGATAGCTCCCACTGGACAGATAGAAGCGCATTGGCCGCAGAATTCACAGTTCAGAGGTCTTCCGAAATCCGTAGAGACTTCCGAATGCATGCCGCGATTGATGAAACTCAATTCGTTCTGTCCCTGAATCTCGTCACAGATACGGACACACATGCCGCACCGGATACAGAGATTCATGTTGAACCGTATGAAATGAGAATCGTTATCCACGTGGAAAAACCGGTTTTCACGGGCAAACGGCAAATCATCAATTTGGTATTCGTGCACCAGGTTCTGTAATTCGCAACTGCCGCCCGCATCGCAGCTAGGACAGAGCAGAGGATGCGATCTCAAGAGCAATTGTAGCTGCATCCGCCTGCTCTCGATGAGCTTCGGCGTGTGCGTAGCCACCTCCATCCCGTCTCTCGCAGGATTGAAGCATGCCGGCATGGTGCGGGTTCGGCCTCGCGCCGTAACTTCCACATTACAGAGTCGGCAGGCCCCGAAAGGAATGAGGCGTTTGTCGTTGCAGAGAGTCGGAATTCGCACTCCTGCTTTCTGAGCGGCTTCCAATATGGAAGCACCGCGCTCGACAGTAACTTTTACTCCGTCAATGGTCAGGGTAACCATAGAAATCTACTCGCACTGCTATGAATTCGGTCTCACTGCTGCACCGGGTGCATAGCAAGACCGCACGTTTATCGGATTGCACCGAATCTGCAGTTGCTGATGCAGGTACGGCACTTTGTGCACTTATCCAAATCGATTCTCGCCACAGTCTTCTTTTCCCAAATGACTGCTCCGGACGGACAGTTCCTGTAGCACAAACCGCACATTTTGCATTTGTCCTCGATCACGACGAAATCGATGAGATCGGGACAAACCAGAGCAGGACAGTGCTTGTCTCGAATATGAGCTTCATACTCGTGGCGGAAATAGCGGATCGTTGACAGCACCGGATTTGCGGCGCTCTTGCCCAGACCGCAGTGGGACGTGTTATTGATGTGGTTTCCCAGCTCAATGAGAAACTCTATGTCTCCTTCTTGTCCGCGGCCTTCCACTATGTCCGTGAGCTTGTCGTACATCACCTTGAGGCCTTCCCTGCAAGGGACGCATTTTCCGCAGGATTCTTCGACAGAAAAATCCGTAAAAAATCGTGCAGTGTCAACCATACAGGTGAGTTCATCCATGATGACCACACCGCCGGACCCCATCATGGCGCCTGCCGAAATGAGAGACTCATAGTCGATTTGCACGTCTTCCATGCCCGATGGGATGCAACCGCCGGAGGGGCCGCCTATTTGAGCGGCTTTGAACTTTCTCTTCTTCGGTATTCCGCCGCCAATGTCAAAAATAAGGCTTTTCAGACTAGTCCCCATTGGGACTTCTACAAGCCCGACGTTTGCGATAGCCCCGGTAAGAGCGAAAACCTTCGTCCCCTTGCTGCCTTCGGTTCCGATGGATGCGAACCAGTCAGCTCCATTGAGGATAATGGGGTTGATGTTTGCGTACGTCTCGACGTTATTCAGGTTTGTGGGCTGGTTCCAGAGACCCGCTTCAGCGCTTCGAGGCGGCTTGATCCTCGGCATGCCGCGCTTGCCCTCGATGGAGTACATCAAGGCCGTGGATTCACCACAGACAAAAGCTCCGGCTCCAGGATAAATGGCTATATCGAAGTTGAATCCCTTCCCGAGGATATCCTGTCCCAGCAGTCCGTAAGCTCTTGCATCCTCGATGGCTTTCTGAAGGCGCTGAATGGCAAGAGGATACTCGGCTCGAACATAGATGTATCCTTGCTCTGCACCGATAGCGTACCCCGAAATGGCCATTCCTTCTAGAACCGAGTGAGGATCTCCTTCCATCACTGAGCGATCCATGAACGCGCCCGGGTCGCCTTCGTCTCCGTTACAGATCGTATACTTGGGAAAGCTCGTATATTTACGGCATTCTTCCCACTTCAGCCCGCATGGGAATCCGCCGCCGCCTCTGCCCCTCAGGCCTGACTTCTTGATTTCTTCAATCACGTCCTCTGGAGTCATCTCTTCCAGGACTTTGGAAAGAGCGGCGTAACCGTCGCGAGCAATGTAATCGTCGATATTCTCAGCGTCGATGAGACCCCGGTTGCGCAAGACGATGAGTCTTTGAAGCCCGAAAAAACCGATATCCTTCATCAAAGGCACGCGATCCTTGGCAGCCTCCTCTTTGAAAAGGAGTTTTTCCACGACACGGCCTTTGAGTACGTGTTCTTCGACTATGAGCGGAGCGTGTTCCGGCTTGACCTGATTGTAAAAGATACCGTCAGGGTAGGCCACCATAATGGGACCTGCGGCGCAGAAGCCGTTGCACCCGGTCATGATGACCTGAACTTCATCCTGGAGATTTCGTTTCGCTAATTCTCTATCGAGCGCTTCTTTCACATCGAGAGAGCCGGAGGCCAAACAGCCTGTTCCTGCGCACAGCATGAACTGCATACGATAAGAGGGACTGGCACACATTGCCTATTCTCCAAAAAAATTGCCGGAATATATGTACCGACGGATTATGTCCGAATTTTGCACGTCTCAGGTGGCTGTGGTTTCGCTTCCGCGAGCCAACGCAAATTCTTCCACCGCTTTTCCCTGCATGACATGCTCGTTGAATATGCGAGCCGCTTTTGCCTTATCCACGAGGATATATTTGACCGGAGATTGGTCCGAAAGCTCAACGGTGACCATTGGTTCCTTGGAGCACAGTCCAGCACAGCCAGAATTAGTAATGATGACGTCAGTCAGGTCCTTTTCTGCAATCAACTCTCTGAATGCGCCCATTACGTCCCGGGCTCCCGCGGCAATTCCGCACGTACCCATATGGACCGTAATTTTGGCCCTATAGCTGCCGTCCCTGAGGACCATTTTGCCTCGTTGCTCTTCTTTGATTCTCTTGAGATCCTCGATACTGATTTTTGCCACGGTGTTCCTCCATGAGGATCATTGACTATGACTGTCTGTTATTGTCCTGCGCGCACTGCGCACCTGTCCGCACTCGTTTGCCTCTCAGTCCTTCCACGAGAGTAACAGTATCATCATAGGACTGAGTCTTCAGGGACGAGTGGACTATTGATAACCATCCAGAATCTTGATCGTGTCCGGTGGATGAATATTTCCGTGGGTGTCTTCTCCGATCAACATTACCGGAGCCAAACCGCAAGCGCCCAGGCATCGGACTGCTTCCAGAGTGAAACGACCGTCCTCGGACGTTTCTCCCACGTTGATCCCGACCTCTCGCACGATATTTTCGAGGATGTCTTTGGAACCTTTCACGTAACACGCGGTTCCCAGGCAGAGGCGAATAGTATGCCTTCCTCTCGGAGTGATGGTGAAAAACGAATAAAACGTGACCACGCCGTAAATATGGGATGCCGGAATATTCATGCCATAGGCAAGACGGTGCTGCACTTCCATGGGGAGGTAACCGTACAGGTCCTGAGCTTCTTTCAGCGCTGGAATCAGATGTCCTGCCTGTCCCGCGTACTTGTCGATAATTGCATCTAATTTTTCCAACTCTTCAGCAGGAAGAACTGCAACAGAGGGTTCCACTTTTCGTTTGAGTAGTGCGTCTCTTTCTTCCACTATCGTCACTCCGTCCCTTTTGCGGCCGTAGTTGAACTCGCAATCTCTTCGAGAGATGAACGCAGCGTGTCCTCGATGAGATGTATGACCGCAGGATTACTAAGAGATAGTTCCTCGAGGTCTGCACGAATTTCCCTTGTATCAAAGGTGAACTCGCGACCGTTTTTTCTGTGGGTGTACACGAAATCGACTTCCGGGTTTCCCTGAACGAGATTGATTATGGATTCAGGAACATCTCCAAGAGGTTTACGATCGATATGACTATGTTTCATCGTAGCGCTGACACACGTGCCCTGACCCTTTACCGATTCGACTCTCAGCTTGCCTTCCGCCTCCTGGCACGCTTGCTGAAACAGAGACAGACCAAGGCCCACCTTGCGGGTTGTGCGAGTCGTGACAAACGGATCGAGCACTTTTTTCAGGAACTCGGGTTCCATTCCCTTGCCGTTGTCTTTTATCGTTATGGTCAGCATATCGCGATCTGTTTCTTCGTCCACGGTAATCTGTATGAGATTTGCTCCCGCTGACACTCCGTTTTCAGCCACATCCAGAATATGGAGTGACAAATCCTGCATCTTCAGCGGTTCACGTTGCGCTATAACAGGATTTCAGGTCCACGATTGACCTGCCATCCAGGCCTTTTATCGCTTTGACCAACTCGTCAAACGTCGGTCCGGCCATCCGTGCCACAGTCACAGCAGATCCGATGTCTTCCAAATAGTGAGCGTCGGAAGCGGTGACGAGAGGGAAATCATTGCATTGACGGTATCGTGTTCGCATAGTGTCCAGATCGGATTTTTTCGAGATTTCCAGAGCATCCAACTTCAGGCCGGGAGGTATAAAACCCAGTTGATTGAAGATACCGAATCCTTGCCTGTCTACATGGGATGCTATTGCCAATCCTTCGAATTCGTGAATGAGGTCCACAATCCTTTCGGTGTTCAACGTGGTAGCGCCAATGAGCAATCTCTGGTCCATATCGTCTACTTGATCGAATTCATCGACTACTACCTGATATCCAAAGACCTCTTCCTGGTTTTCACCGAACAGCCGGGCATAGACTTCGTCCTGGACGGCTGCAGCGAGTTCGTCGGAAGGAAACAATCCCAGAATGTGCACTTCTTCCGACGATGTTATTTCAAGCCCCGGAATCACGCTGAGGCCACTTTCTTTCGCTGCTCTCCGCGTTGCAGCGGTATTCCGTGCCGAGTTATGATCGCAGATTGCAATGACGTCCAGATTCGCTTCACGGGCGGCCTTCACTATGGCCACGGGGGTCATCTCAGCAATCTCGGTGCACGGGGACAAGACCGTGTGAATATGGAGGTCAAGGTTGTAAAGCCTTACCTGTGAATCGCCTTCTTGCTGTCCCGCTGATCGTTCTTTCGTGCCCCGTATTGCGAATCACCCTTGGAGCGAGATCGGAATTTCTTTTCCGAGTTGCAGGCAGCCTGTGAACAAATACAGTACAAACTCAGGATGCTTGCCTGCGGATTCCCATTTCATAGAGCCTGCCAGCCAGTTCATAAGCGGTCATGTTCGTCACAAGAAGCGGAATACTTTGTTCTTCAGCTTTTTTCAAAGTGTCCGAGTCGGGCTCCCGACCGCCTACAATCACTATCCCAGCCAAGTTATTTAATGAAGCAACTGCAACAATGTTTTGATGGAGCTGCAATGTTATCCAAAGATCGCCTTCTCGAGCACCGGCTATGACATCGCTCAGAAGATCGCTGACATAACCACCTTCCACTTCGCGATTCAGCTCGGAGCGACAGGTTTTCGTACTCAGATTGAGCGCTTCCGCTATGCTGCCGAGAGTCATACGGTTTGTGGACTCCTCTTTCCCTGTGCATTCGTAAATCGCATGCCCGAAGGGCTTTTTGCACCACCTGCGTGCGGCTTACCAATCCACCATTGAACTTACAATTGCTTCGGGTCTATCGATCCACTTCAGCGAGTACGATGTCAATGCTGGAGAGAATAGCGATTAAATCCGCAAAAAAGTACCCCTTGCTCATTTTGGCAAGTGCCTCGAGGTTTACAAAGGCCGGAGCACGCCATTTGAGCCGGAGCGGTTTTGAAGTCCCATCACTTACGATATAACAACCGAGTTCGCCTCTAGGCGATTCTATTACCTGGTACACCTCACCTGCGGGAGGTTTGACTCCTTCGACCACGAGCATGAAATGATGGATCAAGGCTTCCATCTTTATCTTGATATCGTCCTGAGGCGGAAAGATAAAACCGGGTTTGGTGGCCCTGATCGGGCCATCTGGCAGACGATCCAGCGTTTGCTTCAGGATCCGGTTGCTTTCTCGCATTTCTTGTACACGTACGAGATATCGCGCGTATATGTCGCAACCGGTTTCAACGGGCACATCGAAATCATAGTTCTCATATCCTGAATACGGCTGCCGCTTCCGCATATCCCAGGCCAAACCCGAAGCTCGCAACATGGGGCCGGTGACTCCGTATGCAAGAGCATCTTCGAGAGAGAGAACTCCGATTCCTTTGGTACGATCGACATAGATGGGATTCTTGGTCAGAAGAGTCTCGTATTCGTCCACTCTTTCATCGAAGTGCTCGGTAAATGCCCGGAGTTTATCAACAAAACCATCTTCCAGATCGCGAATGAGACCGCCGATCCGCAAGTAGTTGGGCATGAGCCTGCCACCTGCCGTTAACTCGAAGAGATTCATTATCTCTTCCCGTTCCCTCAGCATGTAAAAAAGCGGCGTCATGGCTCCTACGTCATGCCCGTGAGTTCCCAGCCAGAATAGATGGCTGAAAATCCTCGACAGTTCGGCCATCATTACGCGGACAACCTGAGCGCGTTCAGGCACTTCCACGTCCAGGAGCTTTTCGACAGTCATGCAATAGACCAGCGAATTACTGGACGCGCCCATGTAATCGCAACGTTCCGCCAGAGGTATGATCTGATGGTACTGTTTGTTTTCGCAGGCCTTCTCGTAACCTCTATGGAGATATCCGAGATGCGGGACAATGTCCGTTACTATTTCACCGTCAAGTTCCACAATCGCCCGGAAAACACCATGGGTACTCGGATGGTGTGGTCCGAGGTTGAGTTCCAGGGGCTCGCTTCTTCTTTCGTCCGATTCTCGGCTCAATTCTTGCCGCATAAGCTCTGTTACCTCAATTGCCGTCAAGCGGGCAGGTCAGGTGTTTCTTCAGGAGAACCTTCCACAGGAAAGTCCTTTCTCAGGGGATGAACTTTCCAATGCTCCGGTAAGAGCAGCTTTCTCGGGTCGGGGTGGTTCCCGAATATAATTCCGTACATTTCTGCAGTCTCTCGCTCGTGCCAATCGGCCGTAGGCCATATGGAGACTACGGAGTCCACTACCGGTAGGCCTTCTGCGGGTTCGGCTACCTGCGTTTTTATACGAAACCTACAGTTGTGGCGTACTGAACAAAGTTGATACACAATCTCAAATCTCGGTTCCAAAGGAAGACGGTCGACGCCGCCTACAAATGAGAGGAGATTGAATTGTAGCTCTGGGCTCTCTTTGAGAAATGCGCAGATTTCGTAAATCTTTTCCGGAGGCACAGTCAACGTAAGCTGGTCTCGAAAATCGACTGCATTCAAAATGGTTTCAGGACCGAATCGCTCGACTATTTTTTCCTGGACAAATTCCTGTGTCATCATGATCGAACCGCCTTGATCTTGAATTCCCTGGGATTGTTGAGCGACTGTTCCTTCATGACTTTTGCATGGAGCTGCAGTATGCCGTCCAACAGGGATTCAGGCCTCGGCGGACATCCGGGAATGTACACATCCACGGGCAAGTAGCGGTCGATTCCTTGTACTACCGAGTAGTTCTTATAAATTCCACCGGTGCACGCACACGCGCCCATTGCCACGACCCATTTGGGATCGGCCATTTGCTCGTAAATACGCAAAACTGCCGGCAGCATTTTCTTCGAACATGTGCCCGAAACGATCATTAAATCCGCATGACGTGGTGAAGGCCGGGCCACTTCCATGCCGAAACGTGCAAGATCGTACCTGCTGACGAATGCGGCTATCATCTCCAGAGCACAACAGGCCAATCCGAAGCCCAGCGGCCACATTGATGATTTGCGAGCCCAATTCACGAACCATTCAAGGTTAGTAACATGAACCGTATCGTTCAAATGACTTTCTATTCCCATTCCAAAGCACCTTTTTTCCACACGTACACGAGACCTACCATGAGAACCAGCACAAAAACGAGCATTTCAACAAAGCCGAAAAACATCAGCTTGTCGTAAAGGGCTGCCCACGGAAACATGAAGATCAACTCGATGTCGAACACGATAAAAAGCATGCCCATGATGAAGAACCGCACAGAGAAGCGGCGTCGCGCACTCCCAATGGGGTCCATTCCGCATTCATACGGCATGAGCTTGATGCGAGTAGGGGTTCTTCGGGCCAATACCGTGGAGAGAACTATAATAGCCAAACCGATGAAGGCTGAGACCAGAAGAATCACTAGGACGGGAAGATAACTGTTTAACATGCCTCTTCTCCGGTCATAGTACTCCCTAAAGAGGGAGTGGGGCTCTACGATTGTTGTGACGATAAATTATAGATGCGAATGGGGCATCCGGGAACTTTTCACTGGAATATGATTTTTATCGTTTCGAGTGAGGAGATGTCAAGACCTTTTTCCCTACCCACCCTGTAAACTTTTGTCATTCTTGCCGAAAACGAAATGAATGTCAAGTCTCGTACCCCCACCCGGCTCGGACATCAGCTTCATCATGTCCGAGCATCTCTTGATGTTTGCGAGCCCCATTCCGGCTCCGAAACCCATGTCCCGAATCCATTCCGGCGCGGTGGAGTATCCAGGCTGAAGCACACGGGTGAGGTCTTCTATTCCAGGGCCGTGGTCTACTGCAGATATCAACAGCCTATCTTTTCGAATTTCGGCGACAATTTCTCCACCGACGTCCGTATGAATTACCAAGTTCATCTCAGCCTCGTACACAGCTACGGCCACTCTGCGCACGAGCGCGGGATCAACTCCGAGTCTCTGGAGGGATCGCTTGATCATACTTGAAGCTTTCCCTGCATTCGAGAAGTCCTTGTCGTCGACGACGTACCGGAGCACCAGGCTTGTATCGTCCGACACAATGTCCTCGAAAATATGACTGGCGCGATATGTGTGGAGTCTTTCGGCTTCTTTCTTCTGAAAACTGACGTCCATTTCATGGAGAAGCGCTCGGATAATGGTTCCTGTTGTAACAATTCCGACAAGTTTGCCGTCCTGATCCGTTACGGGGAGGCGACTGTGTCCTTTGCGGCCTAGCTGATTTATAGCTTCCGTGACAGGGGCATCTTTCAGCACGGTCTTAACGATGCGGGTCATATTGTCGATAACGCGCGTATCCATGCGACCGTTTTCCATGGCATCGATCAGGTCCGACATGCTGATGATTCCGACAATGCGGTCTCCATCCATTACGGGCGCGCCGGTGATCCGCTTCGTTCGCATCTCCTCTTTCGCTTCGAGCATGGGCATATCCGGGCGCAGAACGATTACATCGGACGACATGACCGATTCCACGCGCGTTGTGTAGATCAGTTCCTGGACTTTTGTGATTTCCTGAGACACCGTCGTTACCAGGAGTTGTCCTGAATTTTGACTCTCCCCAGGCCGGGCAATCCCGCCTGGTACAGTCTCCCGCACGCCTCGTACATTGTATAGCCGGTTGAAATGAGGGTCATTCCTGAGTCTCGTGCCAGATCTATAGTTTCCATGGGGGGTGTTTTATCGCGGACAAAAACAATGAGACTGATTCCTGCCATTTCGGCCGTTCGGACGACCTGCGGATTGGTGAGACCCGTCATAAGAACCATACCTTCGCAGCCGAAGGCCAATACATCACTCATCAGATCCGCAGCCCCGCCTCGAGGAATGTCTTCCGCCAGTTCGTGATTCTCCAGAATAATCCGCCCGGACAGTATTTGAACTATCTCACGGATTTTCATAAAAACTCCAGGCATGTACAGAGTAATGAAAGTGGATCATTTCAGCATTCTGCGGCTCGTGTGTCAAGCAAATGGCAGCAAAGGGAAGGGGGCTCGATCGAGCCCCCATTTTGGTTACAGTTCCGGGGCGCCGTACCAGGCGGAATCTCCCAATTCCATTTCAATACGAAGGAGTTGATTGTATTTGGCTATGCGATCCGTTCTCGATGCAGAACCCGTCTTGATCTGACCGGTTCCCAATCCGACAACGAGGTCGGATATGGTCGTGTCTTCCGTCTCTCCGCTTCTATGGGAAACCACCGAAGTATAGCAGGCAGTCTTCGCCAAGGTGACAGCTTCCATGGTCTCAGTCAATGTGCCGATTTGGTTGAGTTTGATGAGTATAGAATTGGCTACGGCAAGCTCGATTCCCTTTTGGAGGAGCTGTATATTGGTGACGAAAATGTCGTCTCCGACAATCTGAATCCGGTCCGAGAGAGCTTCGGTAAGCAGCCGCCAGCCGTCCCAATCGTTTTCGTCCAGGCCGTCTTCCAGAGATATTATCGGATAGCGATCCACCAGATCCCTGTAGAAGTCCACCATCTGGGCTGCGGTCTTTTCAGATTGGTCGGCTCCGAGTCGATACAAGCCATTCTTGTAGAAAGAGCTGGCCGCAGCATCCAGTGCTATGGCAACATCCTCGCCGGCAGCATATCCGGCCTGATCTATGGCTTGCATGATAACCTGCAACGCCTCTTCATTTGACTGAAGGTTCGGAGCGAAGCCACCTTCATCGCCCACTGCAGTATTGAGCCCTTTGGACTTAAGCACCTTTTTCAGGGTGTGGAAGATTTCGGCACCCATCCTCAGCGCTTCTCTAAAATTGGGGGCGCCGATGGGCATAACCATAAATTCCTGAATGTCTACATTGTTATCTGCATGGGCCCCGCCATTGAGAATATTCATCATGGGAACGGGTAAACGCCGCGCTCCTACACCGCCGATATAGCGATACAGGGGAATTTCCAATTCGTTTGCGCAGGCCTTTGCGGCAGCCAGGCTGACACCGAGTATAGCGTTGGCTCCGAGATTGCCCTTATTGGGAGTTCCATCAAGGTCGATCAGCCTTCGATCCAAGGATTGTTGGTCAAATGCATCCATGCCGAGTACCGCCGGACGTATCTCATGCATAACATTATCAACCGCCTTCAGGACTCCTTTGCCCAAATAACGGCTCGAATCGCCGTCCCGCAGTTCAACAGCCTCGTTCTCGCCGGTCGATGCACCCGAGGGCACGGCCGCGCGACCCATGCCAAAACCTTCCAGGACAACATCGACTTCGATGGTGGGGTTTCCCCTGGAGTCCAGGATTTCTCGGGCCGCTACGTCCACAATGTCAAATCTCATAGATCACCTCCAAAAAGTTGGGACTGGAAGAGTTCTCGCGATTATCTCGGCAACGCAGATACCTCCCCCTTGTGAATTATTCTATCAACTAATATCAACCTTAATCGGAAACCGTTTTCTTTTGAAGAGAAAACAACAAAGAAACTCTGAACTTTGTGGTATGCTGATTGTCTTTCGCTGAACAGTGGCGTTATCGCACATCTGTGGAGGAGCATGTGGGATCGAAACGAATACTGGTCATCGGTGGCGCAGGATACATTGGGTCGCATTTCGCACATTATGCACGGAAGGCCGGTTTTGACATCACGGTCATGGACAATCTTTCCAAAGGCCACCGCTCGGCGATTCGTGGAGCCGACTTCTTCAACGCGGATCTGAATGATTTTTCGGCTCTGGCGGATCACTTCTCAGATAATCATTATGAAGCGATTTTCCATTTCGCGGCAAGCTGCCTTGTGGGCGAATCCATGGCGGATCCTGCCCAGTACTATCGAAACAATATCGTGGCTGCATACAACATGCTCGAAGCCATGCGAGCTAGCCACCACGATAGAATAGTATTCTCTTCAACCTGTGCGGTTTATGGAATGCCGCGCACGTTGCCGCTTCGCGAGGATCATCTCAAAGATCCCATATCGCCCTACGGCAAAACAAAACTTGCTATAGAATGGATGCTCGAGGATTATTCTCGAGCGTACGGCATCCGGTCCGCATGCTTGCGATACTTCAATGCCGCCGGATGCGAACCTTCAGCCGGACTTGGGGAAGACCATCGTCCGGAATCTCATTTGATCCCAAATGTCGTGCGGTTTGCACTGGGCCTGGACGACAAACTGGTGATCTTCGGAAACGACTATCCCACATTCGACGGAAGTTGCATCAGAGATTACATTCATGTCACGGATCTGGCCAATGCGCATCTTCGGGCTCTCGACGCATTGGAAGACCAGGCGTTGATCAGATTGAATCTGGGAACGGGGTCGGGTTTCTCCAATTTTCAGATAGTGGACGCGGTAAGCCGCATATCAGGAACCGACCTGAATCCGGAAATCGGTCCGAGACGTCCGGGCGATCCGGCAGAGTTGGTCGCGGATCCTTCTGAAGCGTGGCGAATTCTCGAATGGCGGCCGGTACGGTCCGATCTCGATGCAATCATCTCGGAAGTGTGGACGTGGTTTTCCGAGCAGCCGAACGGCTATCCCGACTAATGTAGAACGGATCATCTATGGGTACTGTGTTAATAACCGGAAGTGCAGGATTCATCGGCTTTTTTGTGGCTTCGTCGCTGTTGGAATCCGGAGAGACCGTCATAGGAATCGACAATTTCAACTCCTATTATACCCCGGAACTGAAGCGGGCACGGACAGACATTCTCAGAAATTACACGAATTTTGTTCCTCTCGAGATGGATCTCGTGGAACGGGACGCCGTTAAAAGCTGTTTTGCAAAATATTCACCTGAAATAGTATTTCACTCTGCGGCTCAGGCGGGGGTGCGTCATTCTTTGAAAAATCCCCACGCGTATCAGCAATCGAACCTCGAGGGTTTCATTAACCTGATCGAAGAGGCGAAACAGACTGGCATCAAACGCTTCGTGTACGCATCCAGTTCCAGCGTATACGGCGGTAACACCAAGATGCCATACGCGGAAGACGATCCGGTAAATACTCCAGTGAGCTTATACGCGGCAACGAAGCGCGCCAACGAACTGATAGCTTACACGTACACCCATTTGTGGAACCTGCAGACCATCGGGTTGCGATTCTTCACGGTGTACGGCCCGTGGGGCAGACCGGACATGGCGTATTGGTCTTTCCTGGAAGCAATTCTTCACGATGAACCTATCAAAGTGTTCAATTTCGGGAAGAATAGACGTGATTTCACGTATATTGACGAGATCGTATCCGGAGTCATCGCAGCGTTAAGATCCGACCGTCTGGAACCGTACGAAATCATCAATCTCGGGAACAATACACCTGTGGAATTAATGGAGTTTATCGAACTCCTGGAATCGTTCGCAGGCAAGAAAGCTATCAAGGAGATGGTTCCGCCCCAACCCGGCGACGTTGTGGCTACGTATGCGGATATAACCCGCGCTCAATCCAAGCTCGATTTTCAGCCTCGGACTGCTCTCAAAGAGGGGCTGGAACGTTTTGTTTCGTGGTACCTCGAGAACAGGGATCTTGTTCGGAAGGTTCGAGAATTTCGCAGACAGAACAAATAACGCTAATTCATCTGCGTACAGTGTTTCTGAAAAGTCTTTAAGTCATCCATACCTACAAAGAAGATATTAGTAGCGCCCGGCGTCCCTGCCGGCGGAAACCAATTGATTTATTTGCATATTGTAGCCACCGGCACGGAGGCCGGTGGCTACAATTTTAGACGAATCGCTCTTCATAATTCGCTATTACTTTTTGAATCGCCAGAAAAGCGAAAACCCGGTCTTGAGAACCGGGTTATAATCGTGAATTGGTGCCGAAGAGGAGACTCGAACTCCTACAGGCTTGCGCCCACCAGACCCTGAACCTGGCGCGTCTACCACTTCCGCCACTTCGGCCTATCCTTTAAGTATTTGTCATTATCGGAGGACGCTGTCAAGGAGTAATCGGATTTTCAGCCGATTTTTCTACCGCGGAGTCTTCCGTTGCTATCCTGTCCATCGCATCTTGCAGGGCCTGAAGCGACTCGTGGAGATTGCGTTCGCTGAAGATTTCCAGGGTCAGTACTCCCCCAAAATTGGCGTGCTGAAGCTGTCTGACTACCGGGTCCAGCACGGACGGCGGCATAAGCGACAAACGCCGGTGATCGTGTTCCAGAAATCCGTGCAAGTGGACAATCCTGATCCTCTGGAGCCATGTTTTGAGGAGCGGAACGGGATCTTCTCCCAATTTCCATATGTGCCCGACATCCGCGCAACATGATACGGGAATTCTCTCCAGGACGGCATCAATGAGCTCAGGTCGATGATTTTCCAAGTTTTCAACACAGATGAGCTCAGTGAGTCCCGTCTGGCGAATAAGAGTCTCCAACGATCGGAGTGCATTGTCCAGGAGGAAAGCAGTGGCGTTGTTGCCATCACGCGCATCCAGATGAACCACATACCCGTGGGGCTCAAGCGATTGGGCGAGAGATATAGCATGAAATGCGCTTTTCATCTTCGGGTTGGTGTCTGCAAGATAGCAGTCTAGAGGTAAATGCACGGTATACGTCATTTCGTGGTCCAGTGCTATCTGGCGCAGTTCCGATATTTCATCGTTTGTCAGAGCGTCTCCGATTGAATCGGATTCGAACAGCACAATTTCGATATCACGCACTTTGCCTGCGAGTTTCCGAATATTCGTGATGACGTCTGCGGGATAGATGTACGATGTTGTTCCAATACGCACCGGATTCACCTCATACTGCAAATCAAGAGGAATACTGTTTCGCTCAGTTCACAGATTCCTCCCATGACATCGCCGTTTATGGAGGGAAGGCGGTTTTCGGCGAATCGCCTGAACCAGAAGGCCGCTGCGTACGCTATCGCTGCAGCCAATAATCCGGCAAGACCGGCAAGTACAGCCGCAACCAAGGCAATAATAATGGCCAGACGGGCGGCACGCTCGTCGACTCCCGCGAGGAACATGGCTGCCATGCCTTCACCCCTGTGTCTGGAGCCATGGGTAGAGAAGACCAGAAACCCGCGTCCGACCACGGGCGCCGCAAAAACCGCAGCCAAAGACACGTCTGAAACTGCAAGAGACCCCACTTTCACCGCCAGCAGAAACATGAGACCCAGGGCGCCGAATGTTCCCATGCGTGAGTCCTTGAGTATCTCCATCCTTCGCTCCTGGGACACGGATGCAGCCAACGCGTCCCAACAATCGGTCCAGCCGTCCAGATGCAATCCCCCGGTGAGAAACGCCCAGAGTCCGACTACAAGGACCGCAGACAGAAAAGGGGTGAAAAAGGAATCGATCGTCCTGAACGCAAGGCAGAGCAGTACGCCGATTATGGCCCCGACCAGGGGGAACGCCCAACTGGACTGGCCCACTTCTTTCAACTCAGGAATGGGGTCGATCTTGATCTTGAAAATAGTAAGAAAATTCAATCCTATGCGAACCGATCGCAATCCCTCGGCAAATATATCGGGAGACTTCATAGATAGCTCCGTTCTCTATCCCTGCGCAGGCGGTGTCCTCTCTCTCATTCGGATATATCACTTTGTGTTGACGATTGTCATAAGCATTACAACTTTTAAGTATTCGAGTCCACGTTAGAGCATTTTTGCGAAACTTGGCCTCCTGTACTTGGGATGTCTAAAATAACAAAAGGAATGCACAACTTGACAACCTAGGAGGTATTCCATGGCGAGCACAATTCAATGGGAAAACGATTACGAAAAGGCTTTGAGAAGAGCCGGTACTGAAGGAAAACCGGTTTTGCTCGATTTTTTCAACCCTGGCTGAATCGGGTGTCAGCAAATGGATGCGGTCACGTATCCGGATCAGCGGGTAGCTCGATTTATAGCGGAAAACCTTATTCCCGTCAGAGTCTCGTACGATCACGAGCAGCTTTCCAAGCAATTCAATGTGAAATGGACTCCAACGCTCATTACCCTGGATTCCGACGGACAGGAGCATCACAGGACGGTAGGATTCCTCTCACCCGAGGATTTCATAGCGTCCCAATTGCTTGGTATCGGGAAGACTCACTTTGAAAATGGAGCCTTCGACAAGGCTATCTCCACCTTTGATGAGCTTACGGGTTCATATCCCAGGAGTTCTTATGCGGCTGAGGCAATCTATCTGCTTGGTGTAGCGCGTTACAAAAGCACACACGATCCAAAGCCGTTAAGAGGGGCGTACGAAAGACTTTCGCACGATTACCCGGATAGTGAATGGGCAAAGCGAGCCTATCCATATCGATTGATTCAATGACCTACAACTGACGAATGAACTGAAGCGGAAGGGCGGCGAATGCCCTTCCGTTCGCGTTTCTCAGCTAGCTCACCTTTGGCCAAAACCTACTTGATCTCAGTCTACATTGATAATTTTACATTAAATCAGGTTCTTGATTCTCACTGAGAATCCTGACACGTAACAAAAAAGAGTAACCGTTCAGTTACGCCTGTGAGAGGTTTCTTCAGCCCCGAAGGGGGCTACCCAACAGTAGCCGTGGGTGCAAGAAAGCGTCTCAAAACCTGCGCACTGCGGCGAATCACGCAAGCCGGACGGGAGGACCTGCTTCTGGGAAAAAAGCAGTCCCGTCAAGTGAAGATCAGGCGAGGTTCGATCCGAGTGTACTGTCCGTTATAAGGTCATGGTCTCCCTCCGGCTGCTTACGTGAATGCCACCTCGCCGGATACCCAATGGTGGTAGAGCTTCCTGAGATTTATGGTCGTGCAAATAAGGTCCCACTGGGCCTTTACGTTGTCGATTCCGGCCACGGTCCATCGCCGAAAGCTTAATGCGCTCTTGATCCAGGCAAACGGTGGCTCGATAATCTTCTTTCGAGTCTTCAGGCGCTCTTTGTTCTCTGGTTTTTCCCTCTTGCTGCGGTGTCGTTCTAGGGCCGCCTCGTAAACGCTGAGGTCTATGAGGCGTCCGTTCTTGCTCTTGGAGCATTTCCAGCGATTGGGACACGTTAGAAAATCCTTGCAGTGATACCTGCGAACCTCATTGTGGTTCTTGCCGTTAATTTTCCGCTGATGAAAAGGCAACAAGCGCCCTTCAGGGCATATGAAGCAATCACGCTCCTGATCAAAGACGAACCGGGATCGGTGATAGAGATCCTCATCCGCACCTCTCTCGGAAACAATTTCCCCTGACGATTTCCCGATAAGAATGCCGTATTCTCGCTCATGGGCCAGACCTATCTGCCCTGAGGAAAAATATCCCCCGTCCGCCACATTTTCCTCTGCCACAGCGCCCAGATTCTCTTTCACCTTGTCGAGCATGGGGACCAATTGCCCGTTGTCGGCCCCATCCGTGACCACATCTGCGGCCACGATAAGGCCGCTCTTTTGGTCGGCAACCGCCTGAGCGTTGTACGACAAGTCTTTGGTCCGGCGATTCTTCATAAAGCGAGCTTCCGGTTCCGAAGGGTGAACTGACTTCTTGTCCGATTCATCCAACTCCTTCAGAGCCTCTTGTATCCGCTGTTTCCGTTTCAATCCGTCTTGCATGGACTGCGGAAGGCGATACTCACCGGTCTCTTCCCGCTCGGCTCTCTCTATCTCAGTCATCGCATCGGCAATCGTGCGGTCCAATCTCTCCGAAACACTTTCCAGAAACCTCTCCAGGTGCTCACGACCCCGAGCCTTGTCGTTGGATGAGACGGCTTGGATCTTGGTCCCGTCCACGGCATGAAGAGCTAGACCGATCAGATCGGCCTTCAGAGCAACACGAATCGACTGTCTGAACAGATGCCTCAATGATTTCTTGTTCGCCTTGAAGAATCGCCATAAGGAATTATGATCCGGAGCATTCATCCCCGTCAGCCAAATCAGCCCCATATTCTCAAGGCAACCCTTTTCAAGCTTACGGGTACTCCTGATCCGATTGAAGTATCCGAAAAGCCACACCTTCAACAGAAGATCTGGCGCATACGGAGGACGTCCTGTATCGCTGTCGGGAACCTCGATTCCCAACTCGGACAGATCCAAGGAATCCACGAAATCTCGGATAAAGCGCGCCGGGTGATCCTTAGCCACCCAGTCTTCCACTGACGGCGGAAACATCAAGATCTGTTCGTAATCGGCCCGGATCTGTTTGCCCATGACAGCCTCGTGGTTGTTGAATTCCTCTCCTTTCTAGTACATCTCTTGGCAAATCGCGAGCCCAAAATGGAGTTTTGAGACAGTTTCGCAAACCCACGGAAGCGATACGGCAAATCCTTTGTCTTCATGACCCTAGAAGGGTCCACCAATGACATTTGGGGATTATTGCCTGTTGGTCGACCCTTTCAGGGTCGTTGAACCATGCTTATGTACATGGCGCGCTGTCCACGGCTGACACCCGTGGCTACCATTGGGTCGCCCTTCCAGGGCGCAGAATCCCTAGTGCCCGCTCGTAATTAAACGAATACAAAAAAGAAGACAATTTTCTTGACAGCCTAACTGAGAACCATAGGGAAAAAGAACGAATTAGATGTCCACGAAGCTCTCTACATTGGAGGGAAATGGAAAAAGAACCACAGTACTTACTCCAGGACGCACTGCGAGAGGTGACCAGAAAAGAACGACGTAACCTGCTGGGATCGGCGTCTATTGGCATAATAATAGCTTGGGCAAAAGTGAAGCTATCAACAATCTCAATTTTTGGACTCACTTTTCAAGGAATTTCCGATGATCGGCTTCTCTCCATCCTGGGGTGTGCTGTGGTCTATTTTTTTGCGGCATTCCTTATCTATGCTGTTTCAGATTTGGTTGCATGGGGATTCGCAGTTGCAGATGCGCGCAGCGAAAAAGAGACTGAAGATTTCAGACGCGAGTTGGAGCAACGTAAACAATGGGAGAGTGAGGAAGAACGCAAGAACCGACAGGAACGTTCCAAGAATTGGATGAGTCAAATAGATTTTGACCTACACAAAAGAGATGTGGAACGTTATAAGATTGTGCAAGCAGCTAAGGAGAAGCGCCAATCTTATTATTTGCCATCTTTGATAGTGTCGTCCGTAAGGGCAGTTTTTGACTTTATCCTCCCGCTGATTGTCGGGATCTATGCAATCCGTCTCCTTATCCTTTCTTAAACGTGAGGTTTCCGAAAGAAAAGTAACGAACAAAAACTGGACAAACATGAGAGTTTTCCTTGTTCAATTCTCATTTTTACCATTCACGTTTGCCATGGAATTTGCTAAATTCTTGTGAAGTTAAGAATCTATACGGGTAATCAGCGGAAGGTCCACGGCATGCGAAGGAACCGATCCACGAATATACGCGCGCTCTATGGTCTTATGGCTCTGGTAGTTATTCTTCAGGCAATCGCGATCGGATTGACGTTGCGATTCGAAGGGGACAGACAAAAGAGAGATGGCGCGCTTCTAGATCGAACGTCGGTCATGTTGAGCGATATTTTTCCTTCTATTCAGAGCGAACTGGCTCTCGTTTCCCAGACAGCCACGGAGATCAAGAAGGAAGCACTCGGCCTGAAAGAAAGCGTTGCCAAAATGGATCAGCATGTGGGTGATGTGGGGCGTGATGTTCTCCAGGCAAGCAGTCGCATGGAGAATATTGCGCAACAATTCACGAGTTTCTTCCAAGATAAAAGTGGCTTGATCTGGGGGCATTCCTTGAACCCGTACGTTCTGGCATTGTTGCTCGGAATCATATTGCTTGCGATTCCCGCCTGTAGTTGGCTTTTTTGGAGAAGGAACAATTCTCCTGAACCTGCTGAAGAAACCGCCGTCCCTGTGGAAGTGGAACTTCCCGAGATTCCCGCAGATCGGGTTAAGTCCGACGAACCTGTGCTCTGCGAGCCGACAGACCGCTATATTTTTGTCGGACCGGAATTGAAGAAGGTCATGGATGAAACGGAACGTATGATCGTCGCGGCACGTCACGAGAATGATGCCATGCACCGGAAACAAAGGCCCGATTCGCACACGTCATCGGATTCAAAAGTTCTGCACTGACAATTACCTTTGGAAGCAAGTGATACGGACTTGCAGTCAAGATAGAACTTACTGCTCGGAAGCACGGACCTCATAGGCGTTAACTTTGCTTTCCAATCTCTTTGTCCAGTAGGGACGAAAGAAAATAGCCCGGCGATTCAGAGACTGTCTCAAAAATCGAAATTCATCCCAGATCGTGGCACGATGTTCTCATCAGCTTTCCGGCCTGACTGTAGGGGCGGACCAGAGCGTCCGCCCAAATAAGGGCAGACGCATTGGTCTGCCCCTACTCGGATGGCGAATCGTGGCACGATGTTTTGTCCATTCATGAATTTTGAGACGGTTTCTTCATAGCAGGGTTATGTGAACTGCTATCGGCCGGTAGCGCGCGGATGCCGCCCTGTTGGTTCGCAGATCTTCAAGATAAGTTCCTGGAGTAATGCTTCGGGAGCTTGCGATCCAAGTCGTGAGGATTTCATCATAATATCGACTTCCAGAATTGCTTCCATGATTGCTACAAGCTTTTCCAGGGGGATCTTTTCTGCATCCTTGAGCAGCAAATACAGTGGATAATCCTTCATGGCCAGCAAATCGAGTTTGCTCTTGCCTTTCTTGGGCGGCTGAGAGCTTCGCACCTCCTGCATGACTTTCACAAAAGCCTGATAGTTCATCCGTGATTTCCAGTAAGGTCTGAGTACGGTGAAAAGCGTTTCTCTCGCTACAATAAGCTTCCTGAATTCGGAAGCGATAGCTCCGAGTATCGCCAGCGGGTGCGACGAATCCCTGAGCGTGTCATGGAGCATTTGCAGGCTTTTTACTGCATCGCCGCTGCGGACCGCGTTGATGAGATCAAAGAAGAATGCTTCATGAAAATCGGCAAAAATCTCCTCAACATCCTTTGAGGTAATCTCACGTCTTTCGCCAACATACGCGATGAGTTTCTGCAATTCGCTCTGCAATTTCCGAAGCTCTTTGCCCGAACGGGAGTACATTTTCTCCAGTGCGGCACTCCCTATATTCTTTCCGGCTTTTTCCAGCGTAGAAAGCACTCTGTCATCGAAAAAAGCCCTGTCCATGGCGGCGCCGTACTTTTGCTCTTTTACGGCACATGCCAGCACACGACCATGTTTTTCGACAGCCTTATAGAGCTTTTTTCGAGTATCAACTGCAGGCGCGGTAAAGATCAGCACCGTACCTTCCGGAAATCGCGATGCAATGATTTCGTCAAGCACGGATTCACTGGAAACCGATGACCTGGTCTGACCTTGCTCCAAGTAGGCCTGGGCAATGAGTACGAGCACGTCTCTGTCGCCGCTCTCTACTGCTTCACCGAGCTGCTGCGTCCATTCCGATCCCTGCTCCAGGTCCGTCTGGATCAAATCCGCAGATGTCATCAACTGCGCGAAAGTCCTCATAGCAGCTTTTCGATCCCCGGATTTCCATGATTGAATTGCTTTACCCGCGATGCTGGATTGATTTGATTTACCCGCGAAAATCGCGGTCTGATCCACCACGATTACCCGTGGACCCCCAAAAAGCGATGGTGTGAACACCTGATTGCTGAGCGCCGAGGCGTCTAAATGAGCTCCGTCAAGAACGACCAGATTTGTGGCGCGTAGTTCGGGGCCGAGGAAGGTGTCCACGAGGGTGGATACTCGCTCTTTTACGAGAAATTCATCTCCGAACAGCAAATACAGGTGTGATTCAGGTTCCGGGGGGGGCTTCTGAGACGCTTTTCTCATGAGAATGGCACCAAATAGTTGAATTGGAGACGCGCCTGAATATCGGAATGGCTTACGTTGGTCCGGGGCCACCGGTGTTCTCAGGTCAACGATCGCGCTAAGAGAGCACCTTCAGATACGATGATGACGCCGGAAAAGGGGATGCCGACTACTTGGGTTCGATTCTTTCCACGGGCGGACTACCGGGCTCCACCTGGGGCTTCGGAGGGGCATCGTCCGTCTCGAGCCCTTTCTTAAAGGTTCGTATCCCTTTGCCTATTCCGCCCATGATTTCCGGAATTCTCTTCGCGCCGAAGATAAGCATAATGATGAGGAAGATGAGAATGAGTTCCCATGGACCGGGCATATAATATTACTCCTAAAATTACGTGAAATTTTGATTTTCTTGGACCTTTTGAATCGACCGAGAGTCATTATAAGAAAGATCAATCAAGGCGTCAAATGTTCCAGTGGGTTGGGAAGACCGCGCGATAACCGGACAGAGGGGTCCGAAATTGGACATTGTTCGTGCGAGCGCTGTGAGTATGTGGTTTTCCCATCGTCCACGCCGAGAATATGTCGGATATTGGACAGTATGTCCTGGCAGCATGAAGGGTCAGTTGCTGAAAACGAGCTTATTCAGGGAGTCTGTTGTGATATCTATCAAGTTGGCATCGCAGTTGCATAATGGAGGGTCATGACAAACAAAAAGAGGGGCAGCATGAGCCAGAATAACGATAATCTCGAAATAAACAATGATCGACAGGAACAAGTGATAGCTACCTTGATTAATCCCATTCACGTTTTTTCGGGGGCTGTCTCCCCTAAAGATTATATCACTGCTCAAAAACAGCTACTTCGGGATTTTGGAGAGGACATCTACTTTAATTGGCAGCTAGAAATCCTTCATGCGGAAATAGCTTCGATTATTGAAGAAATAAAGCTGGAAAGCAGCGGTCCTCAGCCGAACACAACTGTCGTGGGTCAAGCCTAACCACCCGCGCAGTTCCAAATCCCGTCAGTATATAGAGGCTAATCGGGAAGCTTTTTGAGACCACATCCAAACCACCTCGGGAAAGTGGGACTTTGACATGGAGAGAAGGTAGGCGAAAAAACTCATTCTTTTTTCGCCGAAGAAAACACGCCAAGGCCGGAAGATAAAAAGGATATCTTCCGGCTTTCTTTTTTGGCGCGCTCCCTTTTTTCGCTCGCCTGAAAAATTCGCCATAGATCTAATGGACTTTGCTGAAAATTGTGCGTTCATGATAGGCTACGGAAACGGCCTTCGAGAACCGCAAAATGTTTCAAGGAGATATTTATGCTTGAAATGTCAGATGCTTGGAAGACAGCATTCCCGGGAACTCAAGTGGGGATTCTCGCAATGTGCAATGTGTCCAATCCCCTGTCCAGTGAGGCTCTCGAACACGAAAGAAAACGGGTTGAAGAGGATCTCCGCATGCTGTTCGCGGAAACAGGCGTCAGAGAACATGAAATTATGCAGGCTTATCAGAAGTACTACAAGAAATTTAAGAAGACGTACCATGTGCTTCATCAGGTTGAATCCGTTATCAAAGGAAAGGCCGCTCCATCTGGAGCTTCTCTCGTGGAAGCCATGTTTATGGCAGAACTAAGGAGTATGTTGCTCACTGCCGGTTATGACCTGGACTGTATTCGGGAACCCTTGCAGATTGACGTTTCTCGAGATGGAGACAATTACGTCCGGATTAATGGAGCTGAACAGGTTCTCAAGCCTGGGGATATGGTAATACGTGATAAAGAGGGCATTATCTCGAGTATCGTGTACGGCCCTGACCAGCGAACGAGGATACACCGAGATACAAGGAATGTGTTGTTCACGGTTTATGGTGTACCGGGAATCTCGCCATCGGCAATGGAAAGACATCTTCAGGGCATAGAAGCCAACGTCAAGCTTATAGCCAGCGACGTGAAAACACAGGTAATGAAAGTGTACGCAGCGGAATAAGGTTCTTTGAATCGAGGCGAAAAACGTACCACATCCAAGTAGAAATGTCCCGCAGCCCGGACTGCAGTCTCATGACCTCTTTCTGCGCAGTCCATACGACATCGATTGTGTGCATACAGCTCTTATTACGAGTGGCCCGGAATAGTGTTTTAGGGTATAGTACTCTCCGGATTGTACCAGAGAATCCAGGAAAAAAGACCTGTTATCACCTGTGCGGAAGAGTGCCAGACGTCTGGAATAAAGTGTCGTTTTCTTTTAGAGGCAAAGACACCGGCAAGCAGACCTTGCAGTGGAGCAATCATGTGTGCTGATTTTGTTTTTGTATACGGTTCAAATATGGATCGATCCGAACTCCGTTCCTGGGTGGAAGCTGATGGTTATGACTCTTCAATGATTCTTTCCATGGCTCCAGCACAACTGGAGGGATATGATTTCGTGTGGAATTTTTACTCCCAGGGAAGGGGAGGCGGAACGGTCAATCTGGAGCACAAAGAGAACTCAACTATTTGGGGTATACTTGTAGAAATCGAGGAACCCCTTCTTAAGGCCTTCGACCGGAAAAAGGGCAATCCGTACTTTTACTCACGCGGCGATGCACGGCTGCCGGTAATAAGGCTGGACAACGGCAAGACCGTGTTCGCATGGGTCTACGTAGCTCGGGGGAACAAGGGCGGTCGGCGAGAAGTCAGACCCACCCGAGATTACAGGAGAATCATCCTTTCCGCCGCCACGTACTGGAAGTTTCCTCCGGAGTACATTGAAAAAATAACGTCCTGGCCGACTTCCTAAATCCCGTATCTCCGGCAGAATCGATCCGACACAGAACTCGAGAAAAATTGCGACACTGTGGCTGTCTTGAAAGAATCCACTGCAAATCGTTTTCTGCAGCCTTCAGTTGATCTCCTCTAGAACCGATCTTGGAGTACCTGTATAGATTCTTGAATTTACAGGATTAAGGCATGTCGGCTGGTACTTGCTTGTCTGGTACGTCGTTCCACGCCACTGAAGCGCATCCTTCATGAGGATTCGTTTGACGATGACGAGAAAAACCCAAATTAACAGGAGGTTACCCAAGAACACCCAACGAAACAGGGATACCGAAGCGCCGATTTGCTTGCAGTACAAGCCTGATACAATGATTGCAAGAGTACTCAATACGAAAAGTGGTACAAACCAGGTGTTGGGCCAAAGCCACTGAGCTGTAGGTATATAGAAGTACAGAGCGAATACAAGCAGAGGAAAGCTCATAAGCACGTGGAGCACGAGATATTTGAGAGCTGTGGATACCCGGTAATTCATGGAAGCGCTCAGGATGCGCGCCCAACCATTTATGATTTCATGGAAATTTGTGTACATCCTGGTTCGTAGCACCCGGCGTCCGTTGGCAAACAGAAGCCCCAAACCGGATGCTTTTACCCTCTTTCCAATCCCTATATCTTCAACTGCAAGATTCCTGACGTCTCTGTGGCCGTCTATCGCATCGTACGCTCTTCTACTGATGAGATAGAACATGCCATTGGCGGACGCTACAGGACTGGACTGGACATTAATCTGAGTAATGGGGAACAATATGCACGACATTGAGGCAAACGTGGGCTGCAGAGCTTTTTCCCAGAAAGTCTTCAGGATGAATTTCGGGGTGAGGGTGATCATATTCACTCGAGCTTTCACTGCTTCTATATAGCACTGACGTAATGCGCTCTTATGAAGACAACTATCTGCATCGAGAAAAGCCAACCATTCGCCGTTTGCATGAACGATTCCTCTGTCGAGCGCGTGACATTTTCCTGTCCAACCAGCAGGCAGTTCGGCAACTCGCACGATCTTAAAAGGCCTTTTGCTCCGAGCCAACTCTTCGGCAATGGCTGCAGTCCTATCTTCCGAGCGATCGTCAACGAGAATAAGCTCATAATTCGGATAGTCCTGCTCCAGTACTGAACTGAGACAGTCTCTTATTGTCATCTCTTCATTATGTGCAGGAACTATCACGGATATCAAAGGCGGAGATTCGGGAAGCTCCGCAATTTTGCGAGGGTCTATTTCCGGAATTCCGCCCAGAGAGGCTTCAACCAGTTCACGAGCCCGATTGATCCAGAAGTAGATTTGAAACAGAAGAACAGCGGCCGACACTATGAAAACGATTTCAATCAAAAGATTTTCCTGGTTTCTGGGGTTTTTGTAGAGACTTGAATCTATCAGAAAAACGGGTTGGTTTCACGCTTATTTGTACGGATTTACGAAAAAAAACGGAGGACTCTCGTCCTCCGTTCCGTTCAAAGTCCCGAATCTTAAGGTTCAGACCTTAGAATTCGCCAACCACTTTGAGTTCCATACCGAAAATCGGATCGATATTTCGACCGGGAATAGTGCCCCAATTGTTGCCTGCATTGGGGGTATTCCATCCGGGGTTCGCTTTGCTGATGGCAGCATAATTGAACCACTGTCCAGGCTGCCAATATCCGAATGTGCAGTTCACGAGCAAGCCTTCGAGCAGTTTCCAGTCAAATCCTGCATCCACTTCCCATCCGAGATTGTTGTCAGGAATAGTCGGAGCAACTGCGGTGGGTACGCCTGCCGCGAAAGTTCCGCGATATGCACCGCCAACTGCGCCGGTGCCGTTGATATTCGGATCGGGAAGGAGATAACCCCAACCATATCCGTTGCCGACCCGGTCAGCCCAGAAGAAACTGCCGTATACGTTCAAGTTTGCTGCAACAGCATAGTCCATTCGGGCGCCATAGGTCATTGCGTCTGCAACATAACCGTTGACAGTATCCGAGTTCATGTACGCGCCCAAGCCGTATGCGTACACCATCAGATAACTGTAGGGGCGGAAAACGCCGGTATTCGAAGTCGTGGCAGACTGATATCTGAAGTTGCTAGTGTTAGACGTTGCAGTCTGAATGGCGTTGACGATGGTCCCCTGGTTAATATTCGCTGTGTAGCCAGCCCGGCGGTCATTTCCGGAAAGCCATGCACCGAGGAGGGATATCTTGGTCGGGCCGGCCATGACGCCGAGTTCTGTCAAGATTCTGTAATCCTGAACGTAATCCGTGATAGCTCCTCCAGGGAATGCATTCGCGTCTCTACGGCGATCCAGACGATCATACCAATCGAATTCCGAATTGAGGAAGAAACGGCCGTTATTGTACTTCATATAGATGCCGCCGTAGAAATCTTCTCTATCCCTGGTTTCTTCGTTGGCTTTCACTGCGGCAGTCCGGATAAAACGATCAGGGCCTCTGTGCCTGCGGACGTAATTCAAAAGCACTCCGATGTCAACCGGACCATTCCTGTACGTGATCGTGGGCATGGAGAAATCGTACACGCGCAGGTTGTTCTTGTCGGCAAAACGGTTATAGTAGCTTTCGTTTCCTTCTCGAGCCGGATAGAAACCGATACCGATTCTGAGAGGACCATAGTCGGCAACCAAGCTGACCGATTCAGACGATCGGTTTTCAGCTCCGTTCCAGGCCAAACCGGTGCCGAAAATGGAGGGGCGTTTCCCGAGAGCGAGCGTGCCCCAAGGGAGCTGCGCGGTCAGCCATAATGTGTTCCAGTAGCCCGGAGAGAATGATCTTTGAACACCAGGCATGTTATAGTTGTAGTACCAGGATGCTGCCGTAATACCTCGAGCGAGATCTACAGGTTCCCATGCTCCGATGTAGTACAGGCCCCTGACGCGTATGGCGGGATTGATGCGCAAGTCCATGTTATTGATCATGTACATGAACTGCCATGATGCATCTGAACCTGCAACCAATATGTCAGGGCTCCCCTGGCCACCGACCCACGCGTTCATGGAATTAGAAGCTCCGATAGCGCCGAGATCAACGTCCTCAGGACCGAAAAACTGGGAATTTCCAAGCTGGGACCTGTATTCGTATTGCCAAACGTAAGAGCCGTCCATTCTGAATTCCCATGCCGATGCCGGCGCTACCGACATGGAAATGCCCATTAGCAGGGCGATGGCTATCAACCAAACCCTATTGAAATGCATGTATTCCTCCTTCAACGAAGACGGGATACCCCGTCAAATTAGATTAAAACCATGCCATCATGTTCCCCCTCAGAAAGGAAGCAACATGATTCTTGACGCATTCATACTTTTATCAAATGTAAACCGATCATACTTTTATGAATTCCTCCTGTCAAGCTAAAAAGATTGTTTTATCGGGGAATAAAAGCATACATTTATGTCAACTTCCTAAAAATATTCATTTCTAAATTTGTGGATTCCAGCCGGGTGGGCAAGAATTGGCGGCCTTTCTGGAGAAAGGAGATGACCATCTTACAATCCTACAATTCCGAAGGTGATGTTCGGGAGATTCGCTCCTTTCGTCCAAACGCTAGCGGAACAGCGAAAGACTCAGAATCTCAACGCGTTGTTCAAACAAGTTCACGTTGTTGTCTTTTTTGGCAAATACTGATACATCTATAACCACTTGACTGGACGAGATTATGGATCATTGCATGAAAGTTACTATTCTCGGCAGTGGAACCGTTTCTCTCGATGCAGAACGTAACGCCTCCGGACTGATTGTAAAAACGCCCCGAAAATCGGCACATCCTATTCCCTGAGAAATCATGAAACTGTTAGGAAAAAACAGAGCTGCAAAATTCGTATTCACGGTATTCTTTCTCATTCCTCTGGTTGTTGCGATCCAGATTCCCATATTTGCTGCCGGGGCAGCACTGGGAACATATCTCGTGTTTTCTCAGAATTTGCCCGACATTCCCACGTTGCAATCATACGAGCCGCGGACTGTCTCAACTTTCTATGCGGATGATGGAACGGTTATCGGTATCTTCTACAAGCAGAAACGGTTTGTGGTGGAACTCGAGCAAATTCCTCCTCACGTGATTCTGGCATTCCTCGCGGCTGAAGATTCAAGATTTTATGAACACTCGGGCATTGATTGGTACTCTGTGGGCCGAGCAATCGTTCGGAATATCAGTGCAGGGAGGATAACACAGGGCGGGAGCACCATAACTATGCAGGTGACCCGGAATTTTCTCCTTTCCAGAGAGCGCACCTTCTCCCGCAAAATAAGGGAATTCATCCTCGCTCCGCAACTTGAGGCTGCGTGGGGAAAAAAGAAGATTCTGTACGTGTATCTGAATGAGATTTATCTCGGGGAAGGCTGTCACGGGGTGGAAGCTGCGGCTCGGGGATATTTCGACAAACCTGTGGAGCATTTGACTGTTTCCGAAGCTGCCTTGATCGCGGGACTCGTCGCAAGTCCTTCACGCTACAATCCCTTCAAGAGCGAAGAACTGGCGAGACAGCGACAGGCCACAGTGCTCGGACGAATGGCGAAATTCGGATTTTTGACTGAAGAGCAACGAAAGAAAGCACTTGAAGAACCGTTGAAATTCAGAAAAGAAGTGGTGCGGCCGTTCGATGTTGTTCCCGATTTCGCAGAGGCTGTCAGGCGCTACATAGTAAGGAAATATGGAGAAGAAAGACTCTACAATGAAGGTCTCAAGGTCTTCACTACCTGCCGTGTGGATTATCAGAAACAGGCATTTGAGGCTTTGGAAAAAGGGTTGCAGGAAATCAGGGGAAGACAGAAGAATCTCGCCATTGTGCGTACTATCCCGAAAGAACAAATATCCGAACTCTTGCAGCGACGAAGTACGCCCGAACTTCACGAAGGAAATGTTTACCAGGGAGTCGTGACCAGGGTCATTGTCCACAAGACGAAGAATATGGATCTCGAAGTGTGGTTGAGCAAGAAACTCAGGGGAATGGTTCGGCTCGATCACGTAAACCAGGCATTCAAAGTCGGACAAGTCCTGGCTCTCAAGTTTGATAAATTTGCGGATGACGTGCCTCTCTTTTTACTGGATAACGATCCGAAACTGCAGGGCGCGCTTGTTTGTATAGAAAATAAGACCGGATTCGTGAGGGCGCTTGTTGGCGGAGCGTCAATGGAGCAGTTCAAGTTCAACAGGGCCACGCAGGCCAAACGCCAGCCGGGAAGCTCTTTCAAGCCTCTTATCTATTCCGCAGCTATAGAGGAGAAGAGCTACAGCCCCGCGACAATCATTATCGATGAACCCACAGAATTCGAGTTGGAGAATCCGGGCGAGGAATGGGAGCCGAGAAACGCAGGCGGTGATTTTCTCGGGCCGTTAAGTCTGCGTCGAGCACTGGAGCTCTCGCGCAACATCTGCACAGCCAAGATCCTGTTCGATGTGGGGCTCGATCCGGTCATAGATCTTGCCCGAAGAATGGGGATTACCGCGGATCTGGGCCGCAACCTGTCGTTGAGTCTGGGAACTTCGGAAGTAAGTCTTTTCGAGCTGACTTCTGCGTACACCGTCTTTCCTAATAGTGGCGTACACCTCGAACCTGTGCTGGTAAAACGCATAGAAGACAGATTCGGAAATGTGCTCGAGGAGAATTCGGAAGTTCCGCTGCTGGACGAGTCCGCTATTCCTCGGCCGGTGCCGCGGGAAGAATTTAGAGAACAGGCCGCTCTCTTGGATTCGAGATTTGACTCTCGACCTTCCCAAATTACAGGACCCGGCGTTGGTGGAAAACAACCTGCTGCAGGGGAGATCAAGGAAGAGGATACCGTCAGAAACTCTGGAGGTCGCAAAGTTGTAGCTGCATTATCACCGCAAACGGCGTACGTAATGACTTCGCTTTTGCAGGGAGGTGTACGGCACGGGACCGGTGCAAGGATAAGTAATTACGTCAAGCGCAAAGACCTGGCAGGAAAAACAGGAACCACGAACAATGCGGAGGACACATGGTTCATAGGGTTCAATCCCGATTATACCACCGGCGTTTGGGTCGGGTTCGATGAGAAGCGTCCGGTCGGAAATCGGGAAGAGGGGGCCCGCGCTGCACTGCCCATCTGGGGGTATTTCATGCGTAAAGTCCTGGAGAATAGGCCGGAAAGAGAATTTCCGGTTCCTCCGGACATTACGTTCAAGGAAATGCTGACTTTTACGGGCAACGTCAGCGAAGGCTTCACACCTAAGGTGGTAAGAGAACCTGTGTATTCGCCGTTTTCGGATCTGACTCTCGTGACCAGTCCACTCGATCCTCCAGAGAGATTGGCCGAATACAGGGGAATCGTGATTCCGGGGCAATACGGCCAGGGAGCGTACCTGCAAATGCTACCGCCGGGGGTGCAGCAGACTCAACCAACCGGGGCTACTCCTCTGCATCCGATGGACGGCAGAAATTTGTTTCCGGAAGGCTCCAGGCCTGCGCCACCTGCTCCCAATCCCGGATTCCAGGCTCCCCCAGGGAATCCGTATCAGCCTGTACGACCGACTGCACCACCGGCTCAGTCTGTGTTACCTCAGCGACAGCAGGAGAGTATGCCGCCCACCCAGGCGAATCCAAACCTGCCTCCACAGAGGAGACCGGACGATTCTCGAACCAGTGCAGGACCGCGTTCGTATCCGACATATCAGCCTTTTACTCCGGCACCAAGGTCTCCGGTAAGCAATCCTCAATGAAAACGAAACTTCCGGAAATTCTGCTATAATTTGTCTACAAAAGCTTACCCGATCAGAAGGATAATATGCGCATCGCAGTCGCAATGAGTGGCGGAATGGACAGTACCGCCGCGGCTTTCTTACTGAAGAATGAGGGCCACGAGCTTCTAGGATTGCATATGCGACTGCATTCGGCTTCGGACTCTTCCTGGCTGCAGGCCAGGCACGCCGCGGAGCAGCTCGGAATCACCATTCGTGCCGTTGATTTATCCCTGGAATTCTGCAAGTACGTAGTCGAGCCTTTTCTCGATCAGTATTTAAGGGGACTGACCCCTTCGCCCTGTCCCCAGTGCAACAGACGAATCAAGTTCGGGCTTCTTCGCGAACGCGCTCGATCTTTGGGTTGCGACGTGTTGGCAACCGGTCACTACGCGCGAATCGCCCTCTCGGGCAGATTATTAAAGGGAATCGACACTTCCAAAGATCAGTCGTACTTTCTGTTCAACCTCCCTGCAACGGCGCTCGGCAGTGTTCTCTTTCCTCTCGGAGACTATGCGAAAGCAGATATCCGCGACATGCTTCGCAGAGAAGGAATAGCTGCAGCTCATTCGGAAGAATCGCAGGAACTGTGTTTCATCCCGGGAGGAGATTATCGGCTCTTTCTTCGGGAAAAGGGAATCCCTGAAAAACCGGGCAGCATATTGAATATCAGAGGGGAATATTTGGGCCGACACTCCGGGATTGCGCACTTTACGGTAGGCCAGCGCAGAGGATTAGGCATTTGTGCGCCAAGGCCTTTGTATGTCGTGCGAATCGATCCGGCAGCGAATTCCGTGATCGTCGGATTCAAGGAAGAAACACTCCAGCAGAAGCTATGGATACGGAATTTGAATGTATTTCCTCTGCACAGCGTTTCCCGCGGTGACAGATTCCAGGTAAAAGTGCGTTCGACTTCCAGAGCTGCCTGGTGCTCTGTTTCGGATATTCGTCAGGATAGGATTGAGCTGACGCTTGATTGCCCGCAATCTGGAATTGCTCCCGGACAGGCTGCGGTGCTCTATTTGGAGGACGAGGTAGTCGGGGGGGGCTGGATTCAGGGAACCGGGTCTCCGGAGGACTGAATCCTCTTGCATACTTTCTTCACGCCTGAAGGCTTATAATATGGAATAGCGAGAGATCTTGCGGTTGATCTCGGGGCTCCATTCGGGGTAAAATGATCCTGCCGGAAAAGAGCAGCACATATGGCCGATTCAGTTCATTCTTCTCCTTATCTTAGCTGGATGCAAATACCGGAACAACTCCGTGCCCCCATTCTGGTGATGGGATTTCACGGGTGGCCGAACGCAGGGAGTGTCTCGTCCGATACGCTTTATTATTTGACTCAGGCATTGAGACCTAGACTGGCGGCTCGGCTGGACGAAGAAACCTTTACAAATTACACATCAGATAGGCCTATCGCTCAAATTGAGGACGGGATCATCCATGAACTGGATGCAAGCGTATCAGAACTGACCTATTGGGAAAATTCCGGTGGAGAACACGACCTATTACTCTTTCTCGGCAAGGAACCGAGCTTCAGATGGAATGTATACGCAACCATTTTTGTTGACGTGATACACCGGCTCCGTGTAAGGAAAGTTTTTACTATAGGTGGAGTCCAGGACACGGTGTCCCATACATCGTCAGCCCTCATCACGGTAGTGGGGTCGAGCAACTCGGTCTTGGACGAGATGACGCAACTCGGGTACGGGGTGCGTCCATCAGAGTATTATGGGCCGGTAAGTATTCATTCTCACCTGGTCAAGACTTTTTCGGAGGTAGGGATAGATGCCACAAGTCTCTGGGGGCATGTTCCCGCTTATCTGGAGAAAAGCCCTCGTGTCGTTGCCCGAATCATCGGAATACTGAACAGGCTCGTCGGTCTGAGGTGCTCAACTGAAGTCCTCGATCAGAAATCGCAGGAACTGGACCGAAAAATAAACGAGGCGCTCGCAAAGGATCCGAATCTTAAACAATTCGTAGAGTCCATCGGCGGGCCGAAGAACCCTCGCAACCATGTAAAAGGCAATGAGAAGATCATCCGGTTGGATGATTTTGTGAAACGGGATCACAGCAAAGATCCCGACATTTAATGTAGAGGCTCCACTGATTCAAAACCGGCGGTCAGGCATTGAATTCCAGCAACTATGCTATTCAAATCATACCGGATCTGACCATAGACTCTAAATACGCGACGATTCTCGAACAGTCGCTGAGTCGAATTAACTCTTTTACTGAGAAAGCTCTTCAAAACGATCGTATTGGAGAGTTGTTTCTCCTTGAAAAGAGCAATTTCGACCGAAGCAAAGCGAGAAAGATTCTCGAGTTAAAGGGTCGCCTTGTGGTCGGATTTCAGTTCGAGGTGCGCCCTGACACAGTCGAAGACAATTTCCGTATGTACACCAAGAAGCTGTCCGACGATAACCGGCAATTCAAGTTTTATCTCACCCCTGCTGTTCAGGAAATCATGCTTCAGCTTATAAGTCTGGAAGATCGGCGAACAATCGCCATCTTTTCAATGCTGAACAGCTCAATGGAAGTGGGATATCGTATCCTCACCACATTGTACGGCAACCAACTGAAACGATTGAAGAATAAGGTGCCCGATTTCCTCAGGGACGGAATCCGCCAGAAGATCGAGAAGCTGGCTGTGGCCAAGAGCAGCGAAGACGCAGAACTCTGGCAGGATGGTTCCTCCGGAGCGCCTCAGGTTTCAGGCGCGCCACAGGGAAATCGACCGGGCTCTCAAGACAACCTTCTCGTTGTGATGGCGGATGACGGGACTTTTGATGAAATAAACCAATATGTTGGCCATATCATTGCAAAAAGCGACAGAATTCGAGAAAAGCGCGAAATAATTGAACAAAACCCTGACATGCCCAAAGACGAAATGTACGAGCAAATGGTCCGGGAAGATTTGGATCAGCTGGAAAACTGCTACGCGCGAATGCACATCTATCTGAAGGCCTTCTACAAGAACAGAGACCGCAGGCCGTTAGGGCAGAACAGAGTCTTAAGACAATTTTTTGCCGGCGAAATCGAGAGTATTACCGGTGAGACCAGTCTGCTGGAGGATCTGCTCGCCCTCAATCAGGATGAATATTTCAAGAACCTTGCCCGTCACAAAGAAATATCGTGATTACAGTGTGTCGTCCACCAGCGATTCTGCAAGCACCCCTTTATCCAGGTACAGTATTTTCTTAGATCTTTTGGCTGCACGGGCATCGTGAGTCACCATGATGATGGTCTTTTCAAAGTCATCATTCAATTGGGTAAGAAGATTCAAGACTTCGCCGGCGGATCTTTTGTCCAGGTCGCCCGTCGGCTCGTCTGCGACTATCAGCAAAGGGTCTGTGACGAGAGCACGGGCAATGGCTACCCTTTGTTGCTGCCCTCCCGAAAGTTGCGAGGGATAATGATCCATCCGGTCTGCAAGCCCGACTGCTTTTAGTGCTACCTCGGCGTGCTCTCTCCTGATCTCGCGAGAAAGAGAGGTCAGAAGAAGGGGCAATTGTACATTTTCAAAGGCGTTGAGCACGGGAATCAAATTGTAGAACTGAAAGATGAATCCGACGTGTCGTGCTCTCCATTGACTCAATTTCGACTCGTCCAACTCGGCAATATTCTCTCCTCCAATCCGCAGCATGCCTTCATCCGGGGTATCGATCCCGGCAATCAAGTTGAGCAGGGTTGTTTTTCCGGAACCGGAAGGTCCCATAAGAGCTAGAAACTCGCCTTCATCGACAGTCAGGGAAATATCTCTAAGAACAGGGATTTCTTGATCGCCGCGCATATAGGATTTGCTGAGATGCTCTATAACGACTATCTTGTTGGGTTCCGCTGTTTCCGGCGTCATTCCTTTACTCGTATCCTGCGACCGTCTTGAAGGGGCTTATCCGAGCTGAGAATTACAAGATCTCCTTCCGACAAGCCGTCAAGAATTTCCACAACATCGTTCCAGGTCCTGCCGGTCTTGACCGGGATCGATTGCATGCGGTCGCTCGCGACCCGAAACACAACTTTTGTTTTTTCTCTCGCTTTTATTGCGGCAGCAGGGACACCGAGAAAAGGTGTATGCTCATCTTCTTTCAACGGGCGAGACAGAAAAGCCACTTTTGCACTCATTTCAGGAAGCACTTTGGGGTCTAGCTTGTCAAATTTCACTTTCGTCATAACAGTGGCTTTGGATCGATCTGCTGTCGGCACAATCATGTGGACGGTCCCGGGAAAACGGTCATGAGGATAAGCATCCAGACGAATTTCTGCCGCGCCGCCGACTTTGACTTTCTCCAGGCTCGATTCAGCGACGTCCACTTCCACCATGAGGGAATCCATGTCAGCCATGGTAACGACCGCTGCTTTGGCCAGTGACGAAGCGCCGAATGGAGCAACCACTTCTCCGACATCAGCATTCTTAGTGAGTATCACACCCGGAAACGGGGCACGAATGTACGAGTATTCCAGATTGACTTCAGCGACTTTCAGCGATGCTTCAGCTCGATCGACACCGAATCTGGCGGATCTTTCCGATGCCACAGCTTTTTTGTATCTGGCTTCGGCTGCGTCGAAGGCTTGTACCGATACGGCTCCCGATTGCCGCAAAGCGGTATTTCTCTGATAATTCAGGGTTGCGTCGGTTAATTCAGCTTCGGCATTTCTCAAGGCGGCCTGGGCAACTTTTTGTGCGGCCTGAGCTTCCTCGAGAGTGGCTTTCAGATCCTGATTTTCCAGAACCGCCAGAATGTCGCCTTCCCGAACTTGTTTCCCTTCCTCCACGTTAAGTTTTTCAAGCCTTCCGGTTGCTTTTGAAGAAACCGCCGCCTTTCTTTGCGCCACTACGTAACCGCTTGCATTCAGAATAGTGAGAGCCCGGGAAGGGTAGATTAAAGCCACTTTGACGGTCTGAACTTCAGCAGCAGGAATTAAGAATCCCATTCGCGCCAGATACACGAATGCAACAACACCGAGCACGACCGCAACGAGCAGCCAAAGTCGCCGTTTTTTCGGTCTACTCCCGCTCGCTGAACCTCGCTTATCCGCCTCTATTCTAAGTTTTGATAAATCACTGTTTTCCATTGAATGAACAGACCAAATGTTGGTGCCTCTCACTGATAGACTATGAAGAAGATCAACCGCAACTTTGCCTTGCTGTTCCTCTTTTATTCCATCGAGCTTCTTATGGAATACATAACCTCGAAAAAAATGTCACCTCGTGATATAAAAGTCAATGAAGCTCAACCTGTGACCGCTCGGATACGATATCATAGAGGAGCAAGGAATTGGCGTTTTCTATCATTTCTCTACCAAGGTTAGCTTTTGCCGCTGCAACCCTCTTTCTCGCCACTTTGATTTTATCTCCCCTTGTAATTATTGCCAGTTTGCTTTTTTCGGAGGAGCCTGCTTTCCGGCTTGCCCGGTTGTGGGCTACAATCGTTGCCAAAGGAATGGGAATCACCTTCTCCTTTCATGGAACCGAGAACATCACACCGGGCACTTCGTACATCGTCACTCCTAACCACCAGAGTAACGCGGACATTCTCGGTTTACTCAGTAAATTGCCGGTCAAATTTCGGTGGGTCATAAAGAAAGAACTTCTTAGAGTGCCCCTGTTCGGCCACGCTTTGAGCCGGACCGGAGCCATTGCTTTGGACAGATCCGATCGCACTCAGGCAGTTTCGAAACTTCAGCAGGGAGAGTCGAAGCTGAAGGATGGCTGGTCGATACTCATTTATCCGGAAGGAACCAGAACGTCTGATGGTAATATCCAGTCCTTCAAGAAGGGGGGATTCATGATGGCTGTGCATACAGGCATTCCGATTCTTCCCGTTACCTGCAATGGTGCTTTCAAAATCCTTCCGAAGAAGACGATTTGGCTCCGGCCGGGCCACATCAGTTTTACAATCGGTGCTCCCATTCCCACAGCAGGTCTGACTGAGGCGGATGTTCCGGATTTAATGGAAAAGACCAGTAATGCGATAATGGAGCATTTCGATCCGGATTACGACCCCTTTGCCCGAAACGGAATTCCAGGCAAGTCATAGGTCGCGTTGACAGATGAACTCTGGAATCCTCAGTCTTCAGGTTCAGGTAGCCGCAACCACTCGTTTTGTTTGCTAAAGTCTAGTCATTACTAAAAGAAGAGCTATCGAGCAGGTGATACCGGATAGCTGATGTAACAACTTACCGTTATAGAACCCATCCGATTGAGCATATATGAGCAATTAGAGAAGGAAAAGTATGTTCTATATACAAAGAGAAAGATGAATTCGGTTAACTTACTAAATAAAGCCACAGCTAATCCCATGATGAAAGTTGTAAAACTTGATTTTGCAGACGCGATATTAAGAAAATATCTTGTTTGAACGAGCAACTACTCACTTTAATCTGCTGGCAGAACGTGTCAGTATAGGCACAGTACTGCGCCTAAAGGAACAATGTGGAATTGACGACATGAGTAATAGATAGTAAAAATGCGCCTTTCCTTCGAGAAAGATCGCTCGTTGAGCAAAAAAGACTCTGCATTTGGATCAAAAATGTGGGTTTTATGCCCAAACTGGCTAAATGCCTGGCTCTAGGAGCCGAAGAACTGAATTATACCTTACATGAGGTAAGCGGCACGTTTATTGCTTATTAATATCCGATCAATGACCATGCCGGGGGGGGGCGAGTTAATGCCATCCAACTTTATGGAAACATTAATAATTTGTGCTAGAGCCATTGGAAGAAAGAATTAGTCTCGAAGCGACCCAGTTCCCGTTTCTGGGTTAACCTCTGTCGTAGAAACCCTGGGGTACCATAATCAAACAAGCACTAGGCGCGGTGAGAGCCAAAAACCGCGGAATTCAGCAGACGCAATTGTCCTCCCGCATGTCTTGATAGACGGCCACATGTCGCTGATCGTCGACGAATCCGGATTCGATCCGACGTCGAATGAAGGTGAAATTTGTGCCGGACGTTAGAATTCTGCAGGCATCTCTTTGTCATTGAAGCTGCTTCAATTTTCCCTTTCTGAATGGGTTTGACGTCGACCCATACCCAACCATTTATTTGGCTCGAGGCGAATACCATGCATTGGAAAGCAAAAGCATTGCTGGGTTGGATATTGGCGTACACTCCATCTGGAGACAGAATTCACTATTGGATGCAGAAGAACGTTTCAAGAAGTCTGCCCCGGCCCGAATACAGAATTCAGAATGCGTTGATGCACGCCACGAACCACGTGAAAGCATTTAGACAATATGGTGATAGAGATATTGGCGAAGCATCTCTTTTCGAGTTTGGGGCGGGATGGGACATGTTTGTACAGTTGTTGCTGTACTCCTTTGGAGTAAATCACCAGATAACAGTGGACTTGTACAGATGGTTGAAAGCTGAACTCGTCAACGATTCTATCAAAAAAATCGGGCAGATGGAACTCGATTCGGTAAGACGAATTCCGGAAAAGCTCATGCATGAGGATAGGTTGGTAGAGGAACTCAAAGAATTCTACGGAATAGACTATCGTGCTCCTTTTGATGCTCGGAGAACGGGATTGGTTCACAGTTCGGTGGATTTCATTGTTTCCAGCGAAACGGTGCAGTTTGTTCCTCAAGCAGACCTCTTGGAAATTTTCAGCGAGTGTCACAGGATTCTGCAGCCGAAAGGTATTGTAGGGCTGACCATTAACTGTGATGATATCTATGCGTATGTAGATTCCTCGATATCGGTCTACAATTTTCTTCAATATTCCGATTTTGCCTGGCGATTCTACAATCCACCATCATTCGGTCAGAATCGGCTCAGATATGCGGACCATCTGTCTCTTCTCAAGAGCACCGGATTCGAAATACTGCAAGACAATGCGCGCGACGTGACTGAAGATGAGTTAAATGCTGTCGCTACTCTTCGATTAGACACCAAGTTCCAGGATTACTCTTTGCAGGATCTCGCCATGCGAAGAGGGTATTTGGTGCTTTGCAGGAAGTCGGTATGAAGCCAAAAGGCTTTCTTTGAGAAAGGATTCTGCAGGTTTCTTGGCAACACCAAAGCTGCGAATTGCGAGCTATAGTCAGTGCCAAAAATTCTGTCGTTTATCCCTCGTGTGAATTACTGGATATTGGTAGGGACCGGCGTCCCTTGTATGTTTCTGTCCATGAAGTACTGAATCTCTGGAACCGGTACCGAGCTGAGGGGAGGGGCTGATACTGGATCAATGATACGAGGTACTTCAAAAAATAGGACTCTTGGTTGCCAAGATATAAGAGTCCTGATAGAGGGGGGATGCACGTCTGTCAGACTCTCTGCAGGAGTCGGGCAGAGGCACCGGTAGATCGTTCGTCCCTTGGTCCTCTGAGACTGCCCGGCAGCTGGATCACCGGAGGCCTTCGTGTAAAAAGCCCGAACAGTCGCCTGGACTCGTTGAGAAGTCCGTATCCACAAGGGTGGGATGTTACACATGCATGAAGAAGTTTTTGTTGGCATAGATATCTCTAAAGATCAGTTGGATGCGCATGTGCTGCCAAAAGGCATGCACACCACCGTCAAGAATGACACTCAAGGCATCGACTCGCTGATTGAGATCCTCCACGCAGAGACCCCCATGGTAATCGTGATGGAAGCCACCGGAGGCTACGAGATAACCGTTGCGGCCCAGTTAGGTCTCGCCGGCCTGCCGATCGCTGTCGTCAACCCTGGTCAGGTGCGGGACTTTGCTAAAGGCATCGGAAAACTCGCCAAGACAGACGCCATCGATGCTTATGTGCTGGCACGCTTTGCCCAAACGGTTAGGCCCATACCGAAGCCGCTGCCAACGGAGGACGAAAAGCAAATCAAGGAACTCGTAACACGTCGAAAGCAGCTTGTTGATTTGCGTGCATCAGAAAAGAATCGCCTCCATCGAGCCCGTTCCAATCGCGTGCAGCGCAGCATTCAAACGGTCATAGCAGCCCTAGATAAGGAAATCGAAGACATCGATAAAGATGTCGATGACCTTATCAGGAAATCGCCTCTGTGGCGTGAAACAGAGGAACTCCTCCGAACCTTCAAAGGCGTGGGCCCCATAACTGCCAGAGTGCTCATGGCAAAACTGCCCGAACTGGGACATGTCAGCCGTCATGAAATCAGTCGCCTCGTCGGCCTGGCGCCTCTCAACAAAGACAGCGGAAAGAAGAAAGGCAAGCGCGAGATTTCGGGTGGACGGGCGGATGTACGCTCAACCCTGTATATGGCTGCAGTCGCGGCCATAACGTCCAATGTAGTCATCAAGCCTTTCTATCAACGCCTCATTGAGGCTGGAAAACCTTTCAAGGTTGCCATCACGGCTTGTATGCGTAAGATGATCGTCATCCTAAACGCAATGCTCAAGAAAAAACAGCCTTTCCAGGTAGTTTTTCCTTGACAAGAAACACAGTCGCTGCCGGTCCATTCTATCGATATCATTGATCATATTTAAGATGTGCCGGCACGGAGGCACGGCACCCACCAATCTTCCTAATCTTCAATCGGTCACTAATTTTGGCAACTGATATAACAGCAAAACTGGTGAGCCTCCGGCTTTGCCGGGGGCATTGACTCAGGGACGCCACACCAGATAGACCATTTCCCCGAACAACTGAACGCTTACCCACGATCCGGAGTTTTTTGATTGACGGGTTGCTGTTCCGTTCGGTATCATCCGAGGAGCAACTCTACCGGTCCGCTTTTCATGTCTTTGCTTTTCATAATTGTTGTACGGGGGGTTTTGCTATGGAGATCAGGAGTAACCCGGCAGGACAATACTTTGACGAAATGCATTTCCTGCGCCAACGGGTTCATGACTTGGAATTGCAATTAGATGAGTTGAAGAAGAAATCCGGAAGCATAAGAGATAATTTCAGAGAATTCGGCCATTCATCAGAGCAATTCCCGCCGACAAAAAATGAAACGAAAAGCGGCATACAATTCGCACGAGAAGCTCTTGAAGCAGCACTCCGTACCAGTGAAGAAAAGTTCTCAAAAATATTTGAGAACGCACCATTCATGATGCATTCCATCGATACTGACGGTATTCTCAGAAGCGTCAATACCAAATGGATCAGTACAATGGGATTTGAACGTGAGGAGGTCCTGGGAGAGCCGATTCAGAAATTCATGACCCCTGAATCAAGAGTAATGCATTCCAGGAGACTTCCGGAATTCTGGGATCTCCTCGCTGTGTCGGACGTTGAATACTCGTATGTGAAAAAAGACGGTACGGTCATGGACGCCGTGCTGGATGCCGTCGTGATGGATGATCCTGTTTGGGGCAAGACGAGTCTCTCGTTCATGCGCGACATAACCGACAAGAAGAAAGCGCAGGAAGCATTGACTGAGAGCGAGTTGAGATATCGACAGCTTTTCGAGATTTCTCCTGTGGCAATGATCGTACACAAAGGACCGCACGTTCTGTTTGCCAATTCGGCAGCCTCTTCGCTTCTTCAACTAGAAGATTCCAAAGAGATGGAGAACAAGAACATCTATTCCTTTCTGGATCCCAGACAGCAGGATTTGTGTACACAATTGATGGAAGGTGCAGAACGTGGGGAAAAACTTGATGATTTTAGATTGATAAAGTTGATTGCCAGAGACGGACGTACTATGTACGTGGAGTGGGCTGCAGTAGAAATCCTGTATCAGGGCCAACCGATAGAGCTTTCTATGGTGCGCGACAGAACTGAAGTCAGGTTGGCCGAGGAAAAGCTCATTGCAGGACTGCATGAAAAAGAGGTCTTGCTTCGCGAAATTCATCACAGAGTAAAGAACAACCTCCAAATAATGTCGAGCCTCCTCAGGCTTCAATCGAGATTTGCATCCAATATAGTCTTGAGGACGGCTTTGCGGGACATGGAACAAAGGCTGGAGTCTATGGCATGGCTCCACGATACATTGTACAGGTCTCACGATCTCACCCGTATCGATTTCGCAAAATACATTAACGATATGGTTTACAGACTTATGGGCGGACACGGAGTCACGGCTCGGGTGCGAGTGGAAAAAGAGATGGACAGAGTTGAATTGGAAATCGATACTGCTATCCCATGTGGTTTGATTGCGAACGAACTGGTATCGAATTGTTTCCGGCATGCCTTTCCGGAAAACAGAAGAGGAGTTGTACACATCGCGCTCAGAAAAACCAGTCCGTTCAGTTTTGATCTATCAGTCTGCGATAATGGAATAGGACTTCCTGCCGGATTCGATATCGAGGAGACTCATTCGTTTGGTTTTCGTTTAGTGCAGTCTCTTATGAAGCAGTTGAATGGGAGCATGGTCGTGAACGGCAGCAGAGGGGCTGCATTCCACATGTCTTTCCCGGAGATGCGGCTGGGAAAAAACTAATTCTGCTCATTCTTCTTCAGTGATGTCCTCCATCGGCTCGCGACCGTGCTTTCTGGTAAAACTGGCGACTGCGGTTCGGTATCCTTCTTCCGGACCTGATACGTTCTTTGGAGATGCCAACAATTCTTCGAGGGCGAGCTTCGCTTTTGACAGCCTCAGGGCGTCGCCCTCCCGTGCGGTCTGATCGACCCATTCGAGAGCTTTAAGCACTTCGGAACGGTTCATATCATATTCCTTTCCATGACCCTGACCCGAAGCGGTGTCTATTCGCCGGGCCGGGCTCTTGAAGTGGAGATATTCTTTCAGGGTTCCGTAAGCTGCCGACGTCCGAGTTTTCTCTCGTAAGCAGCATCTATCTTCTCCAGGAGTTCGGAGATAGCATATGGTTTCAAGAGATAGTCGTATGCACCCAGCTTCATAATCTCCTTTGCAGTGTCCACTGATGCGTAGCCTGTCATAATTATGACTTCTATCGTTGGATCAAGTTTCTTAATTTCCGACAACACCTGCACACCGCTCACTTCAGGCATCCTGACGTCTAAGATAACGAGATCATAGTTGTTCTTGCGCAATTCATCGAGAGCTTCGGATCCGCTTCCTGCAACGGATGCCTCGTAGTTTTCTATACTCAGAAGCTTCCGCATGGTGTTTCGAAACCGTTCCTCATCGTCAACGATCAGAATTTTCGGTTTAGGAGCCATGAAGGATATCTCCTTGTGGAATTCTGTTAATTGGGAGGTGAATGGTAAATGTGGTACTCTTGCCGAATTCGCTGACCACTGAGATGTTCCCTCCCAATCTTTCGATAATACCTCTGCAAATGGCCAGCCCAAGTCCCGTTCCTTTTCCTTGTTTCTTTGTGGAAAAGAAAGGAGTGAAGATTTTATCGACCTGCTCTTTCGGTATGCCGCAACCGGTATCCATTACGATGACTTTTACCGATTGAGGCGAGGCAGCCATGGTGGAAACGCGGATCTCTCCATCTCGTTCTATGGCATGAGAGGCGTTTATCAAAAGGTTCAAGACTACCTGCCGAAGCAGCGGAGGATCGCTATACACGAGAGGAAGAGTCGTTTCAAGATTCAAGAGTATTTTAATGTTCCGCTCTTCCATTTCTTTTTTTACAATTTTCGTCATATCGGAAACGAGTTCATTCAGGTCGAGACATTGAATTACCGGCTCCAATTCTCGCGCCAGGCTTAACAACTTGTGAACGATCTCTTTGCAGCGGTCCACCTGCATACAAATCTGGTTCAGTGAATCTGTACAATCTTCAATTTCCTTGAGTTTGTGAAGCGTTTTGCTCTTAAACACATGTTTTATCCACTGTGTCTCCTGAGCTATGATTCCGAGTGGATTGTTGATCTCGTGCGCTATTCCGGCCGACAATTCATCCACAGTGGACAGCTTTTCCGCTCGACAAAGTTGCTCGTGGAGCGTACGGCAGGCGTCCTCAGCTTTGTCGATCCTCTCCACAGTTCCTTTCGCGTTTGCGTAGGCTATGCCTGCAATCACGAGAAGGACTGCAGCTTGCCATGGTTCGCTGAATACTCCCGTGAAAACTGCGCTTGCGAGAACCAGTACGCTCGGGATATAGGGGAAAAATCTTCTATTCAGCCGGTTCACCATCGTACGATACCGTGTACCGGGCTCAATCTCTCACCATCAGCGACTCCGCCCTTCTTCGATAAGCTTTCGCTCATACGCCTGAGTCATTTGCTTGAGGAGATCGTTGAGAGGAACAGGTTTCATGACATAGTTGTAGGCTCCCAATTGGAGACCCTGAATGCCGGATTCTACCGATCCGTGGCCGGTCAGCATAATCACTTCCATAAACGGCTTTCGTTTCTTCATTTCCCGAAGCGTCTCTATCCCGTCCATTCCCGGCATCTTCACATCCAAGACAGCGACGTCGAAATCTTTCTGCTCCATCAATTCGAGTGCTTCTTTACCGCCCGTTGCCCCGACCGCGTCAAGGCCCCTGTCTTTTAGTCTTTTCACGATGGTCTCAACAAAATCGATTTCGTCATCGACGATCAAAACTCTAAATTTTTCCATATATTTGCCTCCTCAGTGCTTCGGGTCCTGCTTCGATCGTCAGCGATTCGTCCCCCGCATCTAACGGACAGGTACATATATAACAAAAGTGGTGCCTTTTCCTTCCTCACTTTGTACGGTAATTTTGCCGCCTAATTTTTCGACTATGCTGTAACTGATGGAGAGTCCGAGTCCAGTCCCTTCAGCGGGAGCTTTGGTCGTGAAGAAAGGATCGAAAATTTTGGATAAAGCTTCCTTGGGTATTCCGGGACCGTTGTCTTGAATCTCGACGAATATGTCGCCGTTCTTGGATTGATCGTATCCTGTCTTGATGTTAATCAATCCTCCTTTTCCCACTGCATCGATCGCATTGTCAACGATATTGAGGAATACCTGCTGTAGTTGAGCAGAATCAGTCGTAATTCTCGGTAATTGGCTCCCCAATTCCGAGACGATTTTTATATCCCGGTTAAGAGCTTCTGCCTCAAGAAACGTCAATGTCTCGGATAAGATATTGTTGACATCCACCATCTCTTGAGTCGGCTCCATTCTTCGGCCGAATCTTAAAAGGCGATGAGTTATGGTCCTGGTCCGTTCTACCTGACGCTCGATCTTGCGAATGCAATCCTCAAATTCTTCCCAGTTTTCGCTCTTCTGTATTTCCTCTTTGTCGAGAAGATCTTTCATCCATCCTGCTTTTTCGCCGATGATAGCCAGCGGATTGTTTATTTCGTGCGCTATTCCTGCCGCCATCTTTCCCAATGCTGCCATTTTGCTGGATTGTACGACCAGGTCGTCGCTCTTGGCTTTCTCCAACTCTACTCGTATCAACTCGTTGGTCATTGAACGACTGGTCAAGATTGTACCGGTAAGTATAATCAGCAGACCTGCCATCAGAACCAGTCCGCCTGCATACTGTGCCTGCAGCAAGGGTCCCATCTGCTCGCGAAGATCTTCCCGTAGCACGAGTACCCAACGGGGATTGGGGATGGAAGACGCGGCGAACAGGTCCTTATCTCCGTTGGAATTGTGCTCTTCGAGCTGCATTCCCATTACGGAAGAAAAATCCGGCGTGTTCGGGTGAGACAGAATTTTACCACTGAAGCGAGGAGACGTCTGGAGAATATTTTGTCGGTTAACGATGAAAGCGTCTCCCTTTTTGCCGACCATTCCCTCCCGAACAATGTTCTCGATGATCTCGGAGTTGATTGTAGCTCTTAATATCCAGGTCCTATTATCCTCGTACCGGGTCACAGCTATGATAAAATGAGGGATTCTCCTGAAGCCCATAAAGATGTCGCTGACATACACCCTCGATGACATAACGGCTTGGAACCACTCTTCGTGGGCATAATTGACCGCCTTGAGTTTGTCGTAATAAGGACCCACGTATGCAAGATGGGCTCCTAGTTCATCTATGACGCTTACATCTATGAAAGATTTCGATCGGGACTGGATAGTATCGAAAACTTGTTTCAGATACTTTTCATCTTTAACCTGATCGAGAGAGTGTGTGTGAGCGATCGTTATCAGTTGTGCGATTCTCTCGTCGAAAAATAACTCGATGGCCGACCTTCTGGATTGGCTCAGGATTCGCAGGGCTTCCTTATTCTTATTGTTGTACCCGGAATCGAAGAGATAAAAGATCGTCAAGCCCAGGGCAAGAAGAGGGATAAACGAAAAAAACAGTGTCATGACGATAATTTTAAGTCGAAGGGTCTTGTAGTGCTTCGACGCCATTACAACCTCCTGGAGTACGGCAAAGGATGAGAGTTTTCAGTCCGGCCCGTGTGCTCGCTGTCGAAAGGAATGGTGTACATGATTGAAACATTTTTTCCGTTTTCGAACAAGCAACAATCCGTCTGTCGAGGGAACTTCTTTCAGGCGCATGCGTGCATTTATGATTGGCCGGTTCAAAACCTTTGAAGTCTTCCATTTCCTCTCGTCAACGGTTTTCCGGATAGATTCGTTCCAGAGCTTCCACAACTGCCGATTTCAAGATGTGGATGTCACCGCGTTTTTCCACCAGAGCCGCTGCGAGACGAAGCGCAGGCTGATTCACGTATTCGGCAAGGAACGCGTGCACCACCACCGGGAGAGGAGGCACCCGGGCCTGCATCCGTTCGAGGATCTGCAAACCGTTCCCGAAAGGTATCTCAAGATCGAGGATCAACAGATCCGGCGGATCGTTTGCGTCGACCATGCTGAGGACTTCGCTGCAATTCTTGGCAGTTTGGACTCTGAAGCCCGTTTCCCTGAACTCCCTCCTCAAGAGTTCCCGAACATATCGATTTCGGTCTGTTATGAGTATCTTGAAGGGCTTCATTGTACACTCGCAGTGAGTAACGGAATCGACCGACTTCTGGCGACGACTTAATGCAATACGCGTATGTTTTCCTCAAAATAGGACTGTCAAGTCGTATGCTTCGCGCTATTCGAGCAATGTAAACAGGGTTTCCGTCCACTGCGGAATATGTTAGCAATCGGCGTGCCAGGTATACTTCTTCTTGAAAATGGGAACACAACCATTCGAACCGTCCTGAAAAGTCTTTTGTGATGATCCTTCTGTCAATAAATCTTACAGCCTGTAAAACACTGAGGACGCTTCGGAAATCGCTCGGCGTTTGGATTTGACAAAGGGTGAAGCCGGCGTGTAAGCTGATGAAAGCAAAGTCTGTGTATAGTGGTTCATCACTTTTCCTGTTATCATTATGCAGGCTGGACATGCAGCGAAGAACTTTGCGATTCAGATCGCCCGAACAGGGAGTTCGAAATTTATGCGCGTAGCGTTCTATGCTCCCTCTGATATTGAGGCTCGCAATTATCATGAAGTCTGGCAGCGTGTGAAACCGCTTGCCCGAGGCCTTGTGAACAAAGGCCTGAATGTCGCGGTGTTTGACACGGCTGCAACTGCTTCGGAATGGAATGGAAAATCTGAGAAGATCTCTGATATCGGAGATCTCGATTTTTGTATCGGCAGTCACGCCAGTGTTCCGGATTTTCTGGAAGCAGCGGGCGAATTCGATCTGATTCACAATTTCGGCCATTACATACCTGTCATCTACTCCGAATGCATAGATGTCCCGGTCCTGACTACGATTCCAACTCTTTTTTCTCCATCTTTGCTTCCCATTTACAGGCTGTTCAACGAACGAACTCATTATGTCTCCACCACTGATTCCGGCAGAATTCAGGGAATCGATTACGACTGCACGATTTATCATGGCATCGAATTGTCCGAGTTTCCGTTCCAGGCAACTCCCGAACGATACCTGGTCCTGGTGTCGGACGACTTGAGAGCAGGTGAAGCGGAAAAAGCACTCGAAATAGCGGCACGCGCGAGGATGGAATCGATCGTTATCGGATCGAGCGCCCCGAAAAACCCTTCAAGCAACGTTCGCTACATAGGGGAATGCGATGCCCAGAAGAAATCTGCCATAATTAGCAAAGCTTGTTGCCTTCTCGCGCCCAGTTCTGATGTGGTCCTCTTGGAAGCCAATGCATTCGGGACTCCTGTGCTGGTTTTTGCCGAAGGATTTGCATCCGACCTGGTTTCCCCGGGGCTAAACGGTTTCATTGTCACGGGAGTCGGGGATGCGGAACATGCTATGAAGCAAATAGACTCGATCTCCAGAGAAAATTGTCGAAATTTTGTCGAAAGAGAATTCTCCTGCATGCGCATGGTAGATCGATACCTGGATGCGTACGCATCGATTCTCGAACAGCAGAAACGCGAGAATCTCAGACCGTGGGGATACTACAAAGTCCTTTCCGATCTCCCGGATCACAAGGTGAAACGAATCGTCATCTATCCGGGCAAACGGCTCAGCCTTCAACGTCATACATTGAGATCCGAACACTGGGTAATAGTTAGCGGTCAGGCGTTGGTTACCCTGAACTCGGACACCATCTCTCTCGGTCCAGGACAATCTGTGGATATTCCCACAGGTGCCATTCACAGGATCCACAATCCACTCGATCAACCGCTGGTGTTCATTGAAGTTCAGATGGGCACGTATTTCGGTGAAGATGATATTGAACGCCTTGCGGACGATTTTCAGAGAATTTGATCGCATTCATAGTGCAACGACTTTGTCAAATTCCGGGAAGACGCATTCATTCCAAATTCGATTCGGCGGTTTCTGAATAAGAGTATTGCATGGATCGCTGGAGCAGTTTTCTGTAATCCTCTGAGACATTCTGTTTGATAGGAATATTGTGCTCGGATTTCCAAAGCGCAGATTGAAGGAGAACACATCCCACTTTCAATTTTCGATTTGGAGAGTCGAAAGAATCAAGACACCGCCTGCAGAACTTCTTATGTTCGTTGGGAAAAGGTTCCAGTGCCAGATAGGATGAGTATACCCATCCGTAAAAAAGGGTGAGGTCTCTCGGGTCAAGGGTATCAGCTCTGCTGAGCAGAGTCCTGATAAGCGTACCAGCTTGGATATGGTTTACCATATGACTCCCTCTCTAGGCCCTGAGGAGCAACAAGACCACACGCAAGCCGTTTCTTTAACTGTAACAAACTATCAACGCATTGTATACCAAATTCCAACAAGCCCCACGAACAGGAATCTTCAATGTTGCATGCAAATGTTCCGATTTCACCAGAATAGAAAATTAAGGAGAAATGAAACGATACTTACTATAATCGAAGCGATCAGCGCTGTTCCGAAGGAATCCACTCTCAAGCCGCTGTAGATCGAGCCGACAATCCAGAACACGAACGCATTTATGATAAACAGAAACAGCCCCAACGTTAGGATAGTGATCGGCAAGGTGAGAATAACGAGTATAGGCCGTACGATGGCATTCAGAATCCCGAGGATTGCAGCGGCAACGAGCGCTCCGCCGATTCCCGCGACCCGCACCCCGGGCATAATGTATGCCACAACGAGAATCGCCACTGTTGTTATGATCCATTGAACGATAATTCCCATCATTGGTTGTTGCTCCCAAAGAAGTATTTCTGTCTATACTTCGATTATGCACATTTGGAAGTAAGAATTCCAGATTGACTGAAACAAGAATAAAAGTTAGAATTCCCACCAGGGCGATCGCGGCAGAAATGATTTGTCCCGGTAATTTTTGTTCACCAAGATATTCGCCGCCGGCCCGGTGGTTTTCGGGAGGTTCAACAGGACCGGAGCAAATCCAGGAGTGCTGTATGGAGCAAAAGCAACCGGCCGTTGTAAATGAAACGACGGCTGAGACTTCGCTATCGAATTATTCTTCCGAATTCGCAGCACAGACGATTGATTTTTCCGCGTGGTTCGATACTAACGTGACTTCCTCAGGAAGTTTCGATCTTGGTATCATGGCGGCGGCATCGTTCTGCAAGCTGTTGGATGTGCTTGCCATTCCGACATTGTTGGTGGATTGGACATATTCAGTTGTGTTTGCAAATAAGTCATGCGCTCGCATCATGAATGACATCAAGAGCATCGAGGGGGTTCCGTTTCATTCTCTCGTTCCTCGTTCAGCCAATGCGGAAAAAGCACAAACACTAATCAGAAAAGTATTCAGATCGAGACGACCGCAGGTTGCCGAAGGTATTCTGGAACTCGAAGCTCGCAAAATATGGGGGAGACTCTACTTTTGTTCTGTCAGAATAGGCTCGGAACGTTACGTATTAGTCATGATTGAGGACCTGACTAACGAGAAGACCAAATTGCTGGTTACTCGACGGGAACTGCAGCGTGTATCACAGTTATTGACAGATCTGGAGAAAAAGGCAACAAAAACGGAAGAAAGGTTGCGCAAGGAAGAGCGTGAATATTCTCGCATAAACAAAGAATTCGATCTGGAGGGAGAACGTTTGGCAATCGTCATGCAAATGCTTCCCGATGCTTGTGCGATTGTTACAGGTGAAGCTCACATATTACACATGAACACGCAATTCAGAGAGACATTCGCTCTGCAAAGGGCAACAGAAAAGCATAGCGTTCCGTCGAAGAAGATTGTTGAGGTGCTAAGAGGTTGGGATTCGTGTTCCGAGAACACGAAATCATGTGAAATACCCGATCCTTTGCGACCGGAGAAACTCTTATCGTGTACACTGAGAAGAATCGATACCGGTGATTTCCTGCTTATCTGTAAGTAATCCTTCACCAACCACCCGTCCGCTGCAATTTAGAAAGTGTTCTGTGTGCCCTTACGTAAACTCTTGTACAGTAGATACAAGCATGTCGGCAAAAGATTCCGCTTCATTTCGGTTGAACAGCGATCCGGACACGGCCAGCACGAGGTTCAGTTTTTCTCGAAACGTATAGGCAATGAGCAGGAGTTTGGTTTCCGACAGGAGTTTGTATCCCAGGCCGTGTACCTCATTTATCGTTAAATCGGCAACCTGAGTGGGGTTTGATTCCAACGTTAGCTTGCCATTCTTGGAGACCGGCCAGATCGTTCCCAAAAAAGTCACCGCGGCAGAAAAACGATGCAAATTCATGACAAGACTTACTATCCGTTGTCGTGCCCTGAACGGAAGCAGGTTCACCAGGCTGGTCATGCCTGAAACATTTCTAAAAAAAGTGAAATCCTTCTGATTGCGAAAACGTCTTATCCTTTGCACTGCAATGGATCGCGCGAACGATTTCATGTCCCTCCGTTGTTCCGGTTGAGAGGTGAAGAAGATCAAGCCACTTGTGTTTCCTCCTTCAAGTTCGCCGAATCTTCCCTTCATATTCACAGACATGGAGGTAGTTATGGTGCCGGGCGAAATTCCCCTCGAGTTGTTCCATCGGTCAATAGAGACACCCATAGACGCTGCAAGCAGATCGACCGGTGAAACCCCCCGTTTTATAGCCCCGACAATTACGCGGGAAGTATCCTCGGCAGACAAAATTCGTTTGATGTGAAACTGTCGGAGGTCGCCGGCAATGCCTTGACCCACAGGAAGTATTGGTTTTTGTGCTGTATTCGAAACTGCGTCTTTCAGGGATTGGATGAAATCTCGGAAGCTCTTTTTCTTGGGTTCGACCTGCCTTTTCTTCGTTGTCGACATGGCGTGTGTCTGATGCGCCCAATTCGGTTCATGCCCTTTTGTAATCTGCTGGTACTCAGCAAGCAGTTGTCTGCCGAATTCGGAAGCTGTTGCCCCATCGGCGACAGCATGATGAACAATCGGAGCCCAGATAAAATGGTTCTTGGCAACGCGCACCAGGTGAACCTCCGCTGGGCATTCTTTGAAGAGGTCCCAGTTCCTGTTGAGGCGAGGACTCAGATGATCGAGAAAACCCTCGAGGACGCCATTTTCGGATGACCCGTTCATTTCGGAGAAAAAGACTGGAACCGGAAAATTCTCATGCGTATCCCAAACAAGACGATGCTGAAGATTTCGACGTTCCTCCTTCAAACGGGCAGCGAATTGCGGGTATTTGGATGCCGCCATCTGTGTCGCCATCATGACGGCTTCCTTATCGATATTCCCTGTTATGTCCACGCCTGTAATAATCAGGTTTTTCGTATTGCCGTACGCCGAAAGCGCAATCATTTCAGAAAGTGAGTTGAGGGATGACTCCCGTTTCATGGTTCACCCTAGACGCTTCCCTCAGGAATTTGCTCAGAACAGCTCAAGTTCGATTTGTTCCTGATTCATGACGTAATCTCGCGCACCCGTGTTCTTGCAGTGCTTCTGCGTTTTTCAACGCGTAATCTTCTCTCACCTGAATGCAGGTCAACAGAATCTGTCAATAATCTGTACATAATCGATCAAGGATTCAAGATTTTCTCGACTCGTGGGGCGTGTATTCTGTCGTATACGGGAATCTCTCCCAGGAGAGGTCTCGCGTAATTCTTGAATTCGGTCGTTACGTTGTTTGCTCCTTGGATAAATTCATCGGGCATTGACTTGGTTTCTTTTGCCACTTCCTGCAGCGGGGTCAAATTATACCTTACCCCGTAATCGCCGACTCGTTCGATGGTAATGGAGCCGTCGGCGCTATGCCATGCAGCAATCTGGACGGCCCGTTCGCCTACTTCTCGGGCCTCATGCGCATCGACTTCGCTGACACAACCCAGGAAAGATCTTTGCAGATAGCCGAATGTGTCCGAACGCACACGTTTGATTTTCAGTTTTTCACGGACCAGTCCGGTCAAGGCATCTCCCAAAGAAGTGCTTCCGGACAACTGAATATTCCCGTGAGCATCCCGCTCGATTTCCTTCACAAGGCCTGCAATTACCGGTTTGCCATGCTCGTCTTGAATTCCTTCCGACACGGCTATTATTGCTCGTCCGTACTTGGTATACATTTCATCGACACTGGCCAGGAATTCATCCGAACTGAACGGCTTTTCCGGAACGTAAATCAAATGGGGGCCGTCATCGTCGTATTTGCGGGCGAAAACCGATGCTGCCGTAAGAAATCCTGCATGCCGTCCCATAACGACACCTACGTACACACCGGGCAAAGATCGGTTGTCAAGGTTGACACCCATAAAGGCCTGGGCAACGAATTTCGCTGCAGATCCATATCCCGGACAATGATCGGTCACCCGAAGATCGTTATCGATTGTCTTCGGAATGTGCAATACACGCATCTCGTAACCTTCTTCGCGGGCGAAGGTGTTCACGATGCGGCAGGTTTCCGCAGAGTCGTTGCCGCCAATATAGAAGAAATAATGGATACCGTGCGCTTTGCATACCTTGAAAATGCGGCTGCAGAATTCCTCATCCGGCTTCAGACGCGTGCTCCGGATTCCGGCACCCGGTGTTTTTCCTACCATTTCAAGATTGTGGCTTGTCGCTTCAGAGAGATTGACCATCTGTTCTTCAACCAGGCCCTCGACACCACGAAACGCTCCGTAAAATTGGGTGATATGGGAATACTGGCGGGCCTGTAGCACAGCTCCCACCAGTGACTGGTTGATGACTGCGGTGGGGCCGCCGCCCATTGCTATAATGGCTTTGCCGGTTAATTTTTCCATGTGCACGACTCCTTCATTTCTCTGGACCGGGCGATTATTTCGTCTTTGTCTTCCCATTGCTGTACGGGTCTTGCATGGAACAGACGGGTGTCCCGGTTGCACGTGATGAAAGCAGAGGAACTAAGATCAAGTTAGTCGATATGATCGGCTGTCGTCAATGCTGCTTATGTTGATTTCCCCATCGTCGATGAATAAACTGGGCTCATGAAAGAATACAACCCGACCGAAGAAGAAGCCATAGAGATAATAAGCGCCTTTGACCGTCTTCCTCTTGAGAAAAGACTCGACATTTTCAGGGGGCTCACGGCTCTATCGCGGGAAAATCTCCTGGCTGCTTCTCGGAGGCCGACTGAAATAATGAGAAGGGTCTCGGAAGAAGAGGTCTTTTATACAATCAAGCAACTCGGCGAAAGCGATGCCCCGTCGATTATTGCCATGACCACGGGGAAACAACTCCAATACATCATGGATGTGGATTTATGGAAGAAAGATATGCTCGATCTCAATGCCGCAAGTCGATGGCTCAATATTATTGCCGCAACTGGAGAAGAGAAGATTCTGCAGTTTGTGCAGATCACGGATACGGAGTTACTGATTACTCTTCTCGGGAAATTCCTTAAAATAACATCCAGGGATGAGAATTCCGATCTGACTGAGCAGTTGGACTCGCTTCCTGCGTTCACACTCGATGACGTGTTCTTCATCGAGTTCACATCTGCGGATACGGAAGATGCTTTGAAGCGGATCTTGGAGTCCATTTTTCGCTGGAATAATATTTTCTATTTGCATTTGATGGAACATTTGACCTGGGACAATCAAATGGAGAATGAGGAGCTTGCGCGAAAGTGGCGTGCAGCGCGACTTTCAGAAAAAGGATTTCCGGAGTTCGACGAAGTCCTGGAGATATATCAGTACCTTCACAAAAATGGGATTCACTATCCTGGAGATGACACGTTGCCGGCGCATGAAGAGGGCGACACCCCCGAACCCTTAATGGAATTCCCGCTTAAGGTTCTCGAATCGAATAATCTGTTCCGGAGAAGTCTTGCAAAGACTGCTCTTCTGGACGAGCGGGACAGGATGTCCAGAGAACTCGCGCATCTTGCCAATAAGGTGATTATCGCAGACGGCAAGGACCCGGGATCGCTGGAAGAAATTCGAGCCAGTCTGAACAAGGTCGCTGCATACATCAACATCGCGCTTGAAGAAATCTGTGATGAAGATGTGACGAACGCTGCGAAGATACTCCAGACGAATCACATGGAACTTCTGTTCCGGCGCGGATTCAGCCTCATCTTGGATCTGAGAAAAGAAGTGCGTCAATTCATCAGAAACTACGAGGGTGGGGTAGAAAATCTCGGAAATCCTCTTGCGGGAATTGTCTCGGGGCTTCTTCAGAAACGCCCGTATTACGCAGGAAATGTTTTCGAGAATCAGCCGGCAAGAGAATTCGAATTCTTGCAGGACATTACTTCGATCAGGGGTATGATGAACCGGCAGGCTCTGGAAGAAAAATGGGAACCTATGTAGGAACGTTGCATTCTAATGCCGATTCTTCCGAGACTCGAATTGCAGCAATTTCTGCTTGATTGCCACTCCGGAATCATATCCTCCCAGATCGCCGTTACTTCGGATTACTCTATGGCAGGGAATCACGATAGGCAAAAAGTTCTTTTTATTTGCGAGCCCTACAGCTCGAGCGCCTTTCGGGACCCCCACTTCAACTGCAATTTCGCCATATGATCTCGTTTCGCCGTAGGGAATTGCCATGAGTCTGTCCCAGACTCGCCTTTGAAACAGGGTTCCTCCTGGTGGTGCAAGCGGTATGGAAAATTCCGTAAGCTCTCCGGCAAAATAGGCATCCAATTGCATGAGCAACTCAGATATGACGGGGTCATCGGACGCCGCGCTGAGGGATTCTGGAGCTTCTACAAAGGAAATCGAGCGGACACCGTCTTTCGATGCCTGCAATTCAAGCCATCCCACCAGGTCGGAAAAAAAATGATGGATGACTATTTCTGCCGAACGCGCTTTTTCTGCACTGGATTCAGAGTTCATTTTTCCTTTCCAAAAAAAATTGAGCGTACATCCGGTTCTCATGGGGTATGCTGATCTCATGAATGGTAACAAGAAAAATATACTCCGTCAAAAAGCTGCTTCAGTGGCAAAGGTTCTGCAATTTGCCGGACCTTTTCTGTCCTATCGTCTTTTCGGCAAGACTGTCCCGGTTCTCGCGGGGTACAAAATCACCCACCGGTGCAATCTTCGATGTACTCACTGTCCATACTGGCTCCGGTCCGGACCTGAACCCACTTTTGAAGAAGTCTTGGACACTATGCACCGTCTCAGATCAATGGGGGCGCGAATAATCATCTTTGAAGGTGGAGAACCGCTCCTCTGGCGAGACGGTAATCGAGGAATTAAAGATGTAGTGTGGGCGGCACGTGAATTATTTCCATGCGTCTGCCTAACAACGAACGGGACACTCTCATGGCAGGGGCTCCCATTGGACCGGCTGTGGGTCAGTCTCGACGGGCCACCTTACATTCACGATAGGGTGAGAGGCAAAGGAACGTACTCCCGAGTGATGAGGAATCTGCAGCAAGCTCCAAAATCACGTCCGTATGTCAGCACGACCATCAGTACGGAAAATGCCGATAGTATCCCAAAACTGGTGGGGCTCTTGCTGGGTGTAGTCGACGGCATAACACTTCAGTTTTATTATCCGTACGATGGCCTACCTGACTCGCTGTTCCTGCCCCATGCGGAACGGGCGATGCTATTGGACCAACTCATGATGATGAAACGGCTCGGATATCCCATCATGAATTCGTTCGCAAGTCTTGAAGAACTGAAAAGAGAAACATGGAGTTGCGAAGCAGGATTGCTCGCGAACGCGGAACCGGATGGCACAGTACTTCATGGGTGCTATTTGAAGAATCGCGGCCCTTCGGAATGCTCCATGTGCGGATTTGCAGCTCATAACGAGATGACGCTGGCTTTCAGAGGCAATTTGGAATCCATCATTGCGGGAATGAAAGTTTTTTTTGGCAATTCCTATGCACGGTCCTTTTCCGGGGAAACGGATTAATGTATACTCAAAGGCTTAGGAACGATCCGAAATTGGAGGTGGTAGAGTCCTGGTGGGCTCCGCGGTCTTCAAAACCGTAAGCAGGGCGCTAGTACCGTTCTGGGTGGGTTCGATTCCCATGCACCTCCGCCATTCCCGACATTCTCCCCAAACCATAATTCCCAATAATACCTCGAAAGCTTCTCTTACCCGGTAGCCATCGCTTGTTCACGATAGTACTCTCTCACGCATGAGACCGCCTCTTTGAAAAGTAGGCCTGAAAAGGTCTGGTTCCACAGCGGAGCCAAAGAACGTCCTATATAAGTCCTGTGCCCGGGTAAAACCAGGAACCCTGGGTTGGGGACATTGAAGATCAATCCTTCCCCGGCAGTAACGCGTTGCCCGAGAACGTAGGACTTTCTCATTTCAGCAGTTCCGAAGTGAAGCATGATATCGAGGAGATTGCCGTAGAGCCCTCCCGCATCTATATCCTCAATTATCTGTTGGAAGACACTATTTATACTTACGAGGAGCGGGTCCATAATTGCGATGCCATGGGCCCGGCATTGAGTTCGGGACCACATGGATCTGCATGCAAACGGTCTGCCTTGATACACCGTGCACCTGGATTGTTCCAGCAAAGGGCACGCGGTTTTGTCGTCTGCCTGGAGTGATAGTGGAGGATCCTGTGAATGCATGCACTGATCAGCGAAGGTGTTGACCGTAACCAACGGCCGCATTCGATTCGGGACAATCTTCTCATGAAGCTTATCGAAACGTTCATCTTCGCAGTATTCCAATAGAACAGAGGACTCCAGGGTTGTGGCAAGCACGTTTTGGGTGCAGCAGGTTGCGCATGAATCTCTGCAAGCGGATTCAAATTCGGAGACTATCGAGTTATACGTATCGTAGACCTGCAACAGAAGAGCTTTTTTTAGCCCATAAACGTCAAGCCCCGGAATTTGGTGCTGAACTGCATCGTTCATGGAGACCTCCTGCCAAGATAGAGTTCTGGTGATCGAGTTTAAGCCGCATCTATTTTGAAGGCGGTTGCTTCTATCATAACATTGAGGCCCAGAGGCAATGCAGCCACTCCAACGGTAGTCCGAGCCGGTGGATTCTCGGAGAATACTGCAGCATACGCTTCATTCATGGCTGCAAAATCGTCCATGTTTTTCAGGTACACCACGCAGCGCACCACATGCTGCATCGATGCGCCTGCGGCCTCCAGGATTGCTTTTATGTTGTTGAGCACCTGAGATGTCTCCCCTCGAACACCACCGTCGGGAATACTGCCCGTTCGGGGATCGATGCCTTTTTCTGCGGATACAAAAATCCAGTTGCCCGCGATCACAGCTTGTGAATATGGACCTACCGGAGTACCTGCTGCCGGCGCGCTCACTGTTCTTTTCGTCATAATTCTTGTCCTCATGGCTCATGAATATAATGCGATTCGAGTATGCCGAATCCGGGAATCATCCCTTCCAAATGGGCTTTGTCGCTTCAGAATTCATCGTAATCTGCCCCCACAGAAGGAGAACCGATCTATCGCGAAGCGCTTCAAGGATAAAGATCGTCCAGAAACATGTTAATTGCTTCCGGCAAGTCTTTCTTTTCTAACAGAATGGAGCTAAAATACTGAGAAGAAACTTTCGGTCGAAATCGGTAGCTGGGTCAAAAATTACGAAGAATATATTCAGAATGATTTCTGTTTCGTTTCTCGGAAAACGAGAGCATGTTGGCCGGAGAAGTCGGATTGCAATTGCCGCAGGTTTGATCGAATTGACTGGGCGGCTTTAACATGAAGGTATCTACCGCGGAATTTTTTCGGGCTGCTGAAGAGAAAAAGGATTATCCTCCGGGCGAATATTCGGAATTGGCGTTTGCAGGACGTTCCAATGTGGGGAAGTCCTCAATGATAAATACGCTTCTGGGGAGACGCAATCTTGTTCGTACTTCCAAGACGCCGGGGCATACGCGAAAGCTCAATTTTTATCTTATAAACGGCCGCCTCTATTTCGTAGATTTGCCAGGATATGGATTCGCCAAAGTGCCTCTCGAGGTCAGGGAAAAATGGCGACCCATGGTGGAAACGTACCTCACAGGGCGAAGGCAACTAGCGGGGGTTGTGGTAATCGTGGACGCAAGACGTCCTCCTACCGAATCGGACATGAGCCTTATCGAGTTCTTGCAGGCGTATGACAAACCTCTTATAGTTGCAGCTACTAAGGCGGACAAATTGACCCGTAATCAGATGGCCGAACAGAAGCGAACCATACGATCGGCCATTCAAATGGATGTTCCGATAGTTTTCTTCTCAGCCTTGAACGGACTGGGAAAAAATGAATTGTGGAAAGAGATCAAAAAAATTATAGAGTAGATGCCTCGCGGGAGATGCGAGGCCTAGACCGGAAAAAACGATATTATAAAGAATCAAGAGAAGACTCATATGCTCAAAAAAATGCTCATAAATGCCAGTCAACCTGAGGAATGTCGCGTTGCAGTTGTATGTGACGGACTACTCGAAGAACTGGACGTTCAAGTCAAAACGCGAGAAGCAACTCTCGGTAATATTTACAAGGGAGTGGTCACTCGTGTCGAGCCTTCTCTCCAAGCGGTATTTGTCGATTATGGGTGTGATAGAAACGGTTTCCTGTCAATAAATGACGTTCATCCATCCTACTTCCCGGAATCTTTTGAGGCTAATCGGAGACGTCCGAGAATCCAAGAGGTTTTCAAGAAGGAAGATCATGTTCTCGTACAGGTGAACAAGGAAGAACGGAACACCAAAGGAGCCTGCCTCACTACGAACATCTCATTGGCGGGGCGTTATCTGGTGCTTATGCCGGGAACCAGCCTGTATGGTGTTTCCCGGAAAATCGAGGACGAAAAAGAACGGAAGAAGTTGAAGGAAATTGTTAAGCAACTGAAACTGCCCGACAATATGGGATTCATCATTCGAACGGCAGGCATGGGTCGGACTAAAACCGAATTGGCTCGTGACCTGAACTATTTGATGAAGCTCTGGGAAGTCATCGAAACCCATGTGGCAGAATCGGAGGCACCGACACTTCTGTACAGAGAGCATGATCTGGTGATCAGAACTATACGAGAACATTTCTCCCCGGACATCTCGGAAATTCTCGTGGATGAAAAGGATACGTACAAGCGGGTGAGAGACTTCTTTCATCAGGTGATGCCCAAGTACGAGAATCTCGTGAAGCTGTACCAGGAAAAACGCCCACTCTTTAACAAGTACCAGCTTGAAGAGCAGTTGGAACAGGTCTACCGCAAGAAAATAAAATTAAAATCCGGTGGTTACATCATCATCGAACAAACGGAAGCGATGGTTACTGTTGATGTGAACTCCGGGAGCGCAACGAAAGAAAAAGGCATCGAGGAAACCGCTTTTCGGGTCAATCTGGAAGCTGCTCCAGAAATTGCCCGCCAGTTAAGGCTGCGGGACTTGGGCGGAATCATAGTCATCGATTTCATTGATATGGTGCACAAGAAACATAATCAAGAAGTCGAAAAAGCAGTTAAAGCGGTACTCAAGACGGATCGGGCCAAAACCAAGATTCTCCGGATTTCGGCTCTCGGTTTACTGGAACTCTCTCGACAGCGCCTCAAATCATCTCTCGGGACAGGCGAGTACATGGACTGCCCCTTGTGCGACGGACATGGCAGGATGAAATCGCCTGAAATGGCAGCCCTTTCAGTTTTCAGGAAGATAAAATCGCTGCTGATCAAGTCCACAGTTTCGGAAGTTCGAGCAACAGTTCCTCTGAAAGTGGGTGAGTACCTTTTGAACAAGATGAGGGCTCAGCTCGTAGAGATGGAATCGCAGTACAATGCGCGCGTCCTTGTCACTGTGAAAGAAAACCTCCCGGAAAAAGAGATACTCGTAGAAGCGGTGAAAGAACAGAAAGAAGAAATAGGGGAAGCGCCTTCCTTTGAGCCTGCGCTCACTGCGCAAGCGTCGGAGCTTGCTGTCTTTATCGAAGAAGAGCAAGCTGAAATAATACCTGAGCCGACGGAAGAAGAGAAGCCAGCTACCACAGTGGCCGAGCCGGCCGAAGAGAAACAACCGGCAAAACCGAAGAGAAAAAGAAGAACCAGAAAAAAGACGGTTGCGGCTCAGGAAACACAGATCGAAGAGGCCGAACCTGTGTCCGAACCTGCTGCGGAAGAAGCGGCGTTATCCGCATCGGATAATGGGGAAGAGGCAGACATCACCGTCGATCTGCATGTGGAAAAAGAAGATCTCGATTTCATCGTAAAACCTGAGAAGGAACAGCCGGAAGAAACACCGGAACCAGTAATTGCTGAAGAACCGGTCGAGGTTGTGTCATCAGTCCAGGACTCCGAAGAATCAGTGGAGGTCATGTCGTCGATTTCGAGCCTCGAAGAAACTGTCGAGATCGTAATGTCAGCGCCGAGCGTCGAAGAGTCGCAGCTTGTCGTCGCAGACTTGCAGGACGAAGCTCCTGCGACCGTCGCAGAGGAAAGCGTTTTATCTGAACATATTTCTACGGAACAGGAGTCCGATTCTGATTCCGATGATGGTTCCCAAGCATCGGATTCCGGAAAAAAAGCCAGAAAAGACAGAAAGACTCGCAAATCTCTGTTGCAGAGCTATCTGCCGTTTTCCTGACGCTCAATTTGGGAATGGAAGAAGTAGCTCTTTGAAAGAGCGTAAATTGATCAACTGCTTAGTAGACAGCCCCGGAAAGGAGTAGGCGCTGATGGCCAAAGAAAAGGGTGTAATCCATGTCGTGGGTACAGGGACCATAGGAGAGCCCCTCATAGGTTTGTTGTGTTCGTTTAAGGATCAAGCTGGTTTTTCGGAAGTGACTTTCCACAAGAGATCTCCTTTGCCGAGAGACGTTCCGAAAATTAAAGCTTTAGTGGCTCGAGGAGCCAAGCTCTCTGTTGATGAAGATAAAATTAACGATTTCGAGACGCTCGGGTTAAAACCTGTCATGCTGCATGAAGAAGCTTTGGCCAAAGCCGATGTCGTAGTCGATTGTACTCCGTCTGGGGTCGGCATTTCGAATAAACACGAGTTTTATGAAAAATACCTGGCCACAACAAAGGGATTCATAGCCCAGGGCAGTGAATTCGGTTTCGGAAAAATGTATGCCAGAGGCATCAATGATGATGCTTTAGAAGTGGGAAACGACCGTTTTGTTCAGGTCGTGAGTTGTAATACCCATAACTTATGTGCGCTCATCAATACCGTAGCGTTGACGGATGGAGACGACAATCTCGAAGAAGCGCGATTCCTCTGCATCAGGCGAGCAAACGATATCAGCCAAACAAAGGGCTTCGTTCCGTCTCCGGATGTGGGCAAGCATGGAGACCCCGTGTTCGGCACGCACCACGCTCGAGACGCATATCATCTCTTCAGAACAAAGGGACTGGATCTGAATCTCTGGTCATCGGCATTGAAGCTGAATACTCAGTATATGCACTGCATATATTTCACGCTCAATCTAAAACGGGCGGTCACCAAGGACGAAGTTATTGCGCGTTTCAGAGCCGACGACCGAATCAGCCTGACACAGAAACAGTCCGCATGCGAAGTCTTCTCGTTCGGCCGGGATCATGGATATTTTGGCAGGATTCTCAATCAAACGGTTATCGTGGTACCTTCGCTGGAAGTTCGCAAAGGCCACGAAGTAGTCGGATTCTGTTTCACTCCGCAGGACGGGAACTCACTGTTGAGTTCCTTCAGCGCGGTAACGTGGTTCCTGGATCCGACCAACTATGTCGAGCGCACGCAGTGCCTCAAAACATACTTCTTCTCAGAGGTGTAACAGTCTAGCATTCACTCTTTGCCACAAGACTGGGGGAACCTTTTTTGAGAAGAGTTCCCCGACTTACATCCTGAACTTCGAATCTCACGCCGGGCTATGCCCGGCTTTTTTGTGAAATGGGACTACGCACGTGTCTTCTGTCTCCGAAGAAATATTGATACAAAGGGAATACCCTGCTGCCCCCCTTGTAGGAGTTGGGGCGCTCATCATGGATAACGGGAATATCTTGCTGGCTCGTCGCGGGAATCCCCCGGCAAAGGGTGAGTGGAGTGTCCCCGGCGGATTGGTGCATGTTGGTGAAAGTCTCTTCGATGCGGTCATACGAGAAGCAGTTGAGGAGACTGGACTCATCGTACAACCTCGGTACCTGGTTGAACTGATCGAGCGCATTTTCCGCGACGAAGACGGCCGGGTGCGGTATCATTATGTTATTGCCGATTACGCATGTACAGTTTTGGGCGGCGAGCCTGTAGCAGGATCGGATGCGGACGAAATCGCGTGGAGTAATGAATTGGCGCTGGAAGAATTCCATCTTCCCTCCATTACGAGAGAGGTGGTACAAAAGGCACTGCGCATGGAAGCAGAACGTCTTGGGCGAAAAACCGAATGAAAAGGGTTGTAATTCCGATTCCAGAGGAAAGATTTTAATCAATAGTCCGGAGGACATTTTGAGAAGCGATATCATGAAAACAGGATTGGGAAGAGCTCCTTCCAGAGCCCTTCTCAAAGCTATGGGAATCACGAATGAAGAAATCGAACGGCCGCTTATCGGCATAGCCAATTCGGCAAACGAACTCGTGCCAGGACACGTGCACTTGGACAAAATCGTTGAAGCGGTGAAAGCCGGCATTCGCATGGCGGGGGGGACACCCCTCGAGTTTTCCACAATCGGCGTGTGCGATGGCCTCGCCATGGGGCACGCCGGGATGAAGTACTCACTCGCAAGCCGAGAGCTTATCGCCGATTCGGTCGAAATCATGGCGATGGCGCATCCATTTGACGGCCTGGTACTGGTGCCCAACTGCGACAAGATTGTGCCCGGAATGCTCATGGCAGCCTTGCGGCTCAACATTCCTGCAGTAGTAATCAGTGGCGGCCCCATGATGACAGGCCGGTTCAAAGGCAAGAAAGCTGACCTCATAACCGTTTTCGAAGCGGTAGGCAAGGTCAAGGCTGACGATATGAGCCTGGAAGAATTGGCAGTCCTGGAAGAAAAGTCCTGTCCCGGATGTGGATCGTGTGCGGGAATGTTCACAGCAAATTCCATGAATTGCCTTACCGAAGCTCTTGGGCTGGGATTGCCGGGAAACGGGACGATCCCTGCGGTGGAAGCGGCTCGTATCCGGCTCGCCAAGAAAGCAGGAATGAAGGTTATGGATCTGGTGTCCCGAAACATCACTCCACGTGATATCGCGACGCTGGAAGCATTCAAGAATGCCATTGCAGTCGACATGGCTCTGGGATGTTCCACGAATACCGTCTTGCACGTTCCGGCAATTGCTCGGGAAGCCGGATTACAGGTGGATCTCAATCTCTTCGATGAGATCAGCGCCCGGACGCCGCACATCTGCTCGCTTTCGCCCGCAGGACCGAATCATCTTGAAGATCTCGATGCAGCGGGTGGAGTTCAGGCCGTGCTCAAGCAGTTGGTCGAAGGAGGTCTTGCAAACCCCGAAGTTCTGACCGTGACCGGCGAGAAGCTTGAGAAAAACCTGGAAGATGCAGTTATCACTGATTCTGGCGTGATTCGGCCGCTCATCAACCCTCACAGCCCCTTTGGCGGGATTGCGATTATTCGCGGCAACCTGGCCCCGGATGGAGCAGTGGTGAAACAGTCCGCTGTAGATCCATCGATGCTCAAGAATAAAGGGATTGCCAGAGTGTTTGACTCGGAGGAAACGGCAATCGAAGCAATTCTCGATGGCAGGATCAAACCGGGTAATATCGTCGTCATCAGGTATGAAGGGCCTCGTGGAGGACCCGGCATGCGTGAAATGCTCAATCCTACCAGCGCACTCGCGGGAATGGGGCTGGATCGGCAGGTGGCTCTTATCACGGATGGGCGGTTCAGTGGCGGCACCCGTGGGGCTGCCATCGGGCATGTTTCCCCTGAGGCTGCTCACGGAGGATTGATTGCGTTCGTCAAAGACGGTGACGAGATCGAAATAAACATCCCGGAAAAGAGGATGGATCTCTTGATTTCAGATGAAGAGCTTGCCCGAAGAAAGACGGCATGGAATCCTCCAGAGCCGCGGATCACCAGCGGGTACCTTGCCCGATATGCAGCGCAGGTGACCTCTGCCGCTCAGGGAGCGATCACTATTGACAAGAAAAGCGCCGGATAAACCATTTCGGCAATAATGAGCAAATCCAAGTGGCGAGAGATGCCGCATCCCACCGTACGCCGGTAGCGGGCGGCCTCCGTGCCGCCCCAATTAGTATATAAGAGCAAATTCGTTTAACATGAAGCGGATCGAGGACAAAGAAGAACACTACATGAAACTGGCTCTGGAACTGGCTGCTGTTGCTGCGCAGAACGGCGACAGCCCTGTTGGGGCCGTTATCGTGTCGGATGGGGCTGTCCTCGGCATGGGATTCAACAGCATGGAGCGCCTGGGAGACCCTACAGCCCATGCAGAGATCCTGGCGATCCGTGATGCGGCAAAATCCACGAGCGATTGGAGATTGCCGGGCGCCACCATGTATGTTACATTGGAACCGTGCGTCATGTGTGCGGGAGCCCTGATCCACGCGCGAGTGAAACGGGTTGTATTTGGTGCCCGTGACCTGAGATGGGGCGGGCTGGGAAGCCTGTTTGATTTCTCACACGATCCAAGGATCAATCACGAACTGGAAGTGATATCCGGGATCATGGAGCGGGAATCGGTGGCACTCCTCCAGAGCTTCTTCAGGGAGATCCGGACGGGTGGTTCGCAGGACAGCAACTCGCTTTCCGAATATCCGGCCCGATAGCACATGAAGTACCCCTCAGCGGAGAGATGCCCGAGAGGCCGAAGGGGGCTGACTCGAAATCAGCTGTACCGCTTGCGGTACCGGGGGTTCAAATCCCTCTCTCTCCGCCAATTCTTCCAAATTGACCTGATTATAAAACTCATTCACAGTTGTCTTTCAGTATGAGATTGCTGCTGAATTCGCTTGACCATAATGAGGGCCATAGCTTATTTCATGTCTAGCATGAGGGCCACTGTTTCCGTGCTAAGGCTAGGCTTTCTTTGCTCCAGAGTGATTCTCATCGACGAGCATTCTGTCGAATAAGACTTCTCATGCCGGATTGCATGAAAGGCCTCGAATGCTCATGCCAAATCGTCCGCAGAAAATGACATGGTGGTGCCTTGAGATCGAAGCCTCGGAAAACTCTATCGAAGCCTGATGCTCGAAACGCGATCTGCCCTTACTTTACCATGTTTCCGTTGTCGGTTCCGTCTAAGCAACTCAGAGGAGTGGGGTCGAGTGAATGGGTGTTAGATCCTTTTTGTGGCCGTGGTACGACAAACTATGCGGCGCGTCTCATCGGGATACCTTCAGTGGGTATCGACAGTAGCCCAATTGCGGCAGCGATAGCTGAAGGGAAAATGGTAGACACCTCGCCTGAAGCCATTGAGAATGCTTGTTTGGAAATTCTTGCAAATAATGACGACGTCGACTTGCCCGAAGGTGAGTTTTGGGGATTGTGTTATCATCCGAGTACACTGAAGGCTATAGTTCTGTTGAGAAAAGCCTTATTGCAGGATTGCAGCTCTCCCGAACGCAAAGCGCTTCGCTCACTGTTGCTTGGGATTTTGCATGGGCCGAGGAACAAAGGGGTTCCCAGTTATTTATCTAATCAGATGCCGAGGACATATGCTGCAAAACCGGATTACGCAGTGCGTTTCTGGACCGAAAGACAGCTCTGCCCCGCACCGGTCGAAGTCGCCAATGTCGTGAGTCGGAAAGCGCAATATTATTTTGCATCCACGCCACCAAAGGTCCCTTTCAGGATAATATGTGCTGACAGCAGAGTCCTCGATTTTTCCAAACTGGGGGCCAGATTTTCCCGAATCGTAACCTCTCCTCCCTATTTTGGAATGCGCACCTATGTTCCAGACCAGTGGCTCCGATGGTGGTTCCTTGGAGGCCCGGAGACAGTCGTCTATCGGCATCCTGACCAGATAGCGCATTCGTCAGCTTATGAATTTGCAGAACAACTAGCTTGTATCTGGAGAAATGTAGCCGGTGCTTGTTTACCGGGAGCGAAATTCATGATTCGGTTCGGAGGCATCCACGACAGGAAGGCTAATCCAAAGGAAATAATGCTTTCATCATTACGCGAGGCGAAGTGTCAACTCCGTCTGCTCACGGTGCGTTCAGCCGGGCTGTCGTCCGTTGGAAAGCGACAAGCCGAACAATTCAAGAGGACTTTGCAGACGCCCATTGAGGAGTTTGACTTCCATGTGCGAGTGGAGGGATAGAGTGGAAAATGATACCACACTGAAGGGATTTAATAGGCGCAAAATCGAGCTTTTGCCGGGAGAGAGGATCACATTTGAGGACACAGGATCCAAACATCAGGCGACGGACGAAGAGCTTAACAAACGATATGTAAAAGGAGACATACGCATTGTCACAGAGACAGCGCGGTACTCTTTGGCTGGAATATTGTCAATGCTTCGGGAGACTGTAAGAACGGACAAAAAAAATGAACCTGAGCTGCGCTACATGCTTGATCCCGAGTACCAAAGGCGCCACAGATGGAGTGTCGAACGTAAATCAAGACTCATTGAATCATTCCTGATGAATGTTCCTGTTCCTCCTGTTTTCTTATATGAAAGGGATCTCGCCCGCTATGAAGTCATGGATGGCCGTCAGCGCCTGACCGCTCTCAGCGAATTCTATGACGACAAATTTGAATTGAAAGGACTTCAGTACTGGACCGAACTCCATGGAAGAACTTATTCGACGCTGCCGAGCAAGGTGCGAGACGGAATTGATCGGAGGTATATTTCTTCAATTATTCTTCTGACAGAAACCGCTTCAAATGAAGAACAGGCTGCGCAATTGAAAAAGATGGTGTTCGAGCGGCTCAATTCGGGGGGAGTTGCCCTGAGTAACCAGGAAACGCGAAACGCGGTCTATGACGGACCGCTGAATCAGCTTTGCTTGGAACTCTCCAAGAACCAAGAATTTCGGTCGATGTGGCGAATTCCGAATAAACCACTGCCCGAATCAGAGGATGACGATGAATTCGAAGATAAAACATCCAATATGGGGCGAAGTATGTACGAGAAAATGGAAGATGTCGAGCTCGTTCTTCGTTTTTTTGCTTATCGTCAGATTCATTCCTTTCCGGGTGGGCTGAACAGAATATCTGCATTACTTGACCGTTTTCTGATCGAAGGAAACAGGTTTGGATCGGAAATCTTGTTAGCATACAAGGACATATTTCAAAACACTATTTCATTCATCTTTCAATCGATAGGACGAAATGCCTTTTGTAAAATGAATCGCGAGGGAAAGGCATTAGGGCGTCCTACCAAGATTGTTTACGATCCATTGATGTACGTTTGCAGTCATTACAGCCACGGGGCTGATCGTGCAACTCTCCTTAAGAACAAGAACGTCTTGCTGGACGAGTTCGGCAAAATGTATAAAGAATGTGGTTGGCTCTTTGCTGGGCGACGAACCAACGTTGCTGACACACAGCAACGCAACAAAGAGGTAGAACAAGTCTTTACAAATACACTCGAAAAACTCACGACGTGAGGCAATTATATGCGGTCCACGTTAGATGCTTTTTGGGCTGATATTAAAGAGTTACAACTCTTTGTTAGATCTATTAGTGGAGTCTACCGAACTCTTGCTCAGCACGAAGATGCCATGATACGCGCATGTCTCAACATTCGTCGACGGCTCGATTACACAGCCTTTATAATCGCTCTATATACGGCGCTAGAGAAGTTTGTGGATGATCTTGCATGGTCATACACTGAACTTGAGTCGTCTCGGAACCAGTATTCTGACTTGTGCGACAAACTTCGCTTGAAGCATCTGCAGCAATCTGCTGCTCTTCTCAGACGACGTCGCCTGGGCGAAGGCAGATATACAGGTCTCTCGGCAACAGATGTTGTAGAGAATCTTCATGCTTGTCTCTCAGGAAAGAATCCATACAAATTGAATAGACACGCAGTTGTTCACCATGATTATAATTTGCGGAGCCAAGTGGTGCAGGACGTATTTGGTTCTCTCGGCATCGAGAATATTAATAAGCTTGCGTCTGGCGTCAAAACGATGATCGATTGGTTCTGTACCTCAGAGGGTATTGAGTCGTCTTCGATACAACCGATTTCACCAAAAGTCGTTGACCTGCGGCTGAACGATCTGGTGGATCGCAGAAATCAAATTGCGCATGCCGGTGCCGGTCGCGATCTGAGTGAATCACTTGACACTAATGAGATGCAAGTACGGTTGGATTTCCTCGAGGCTTATGCCCGCTCGCTATTTGATGTTATTATTAGCGCTTATCTTGACCGCTATTACATTAGGTCTGGCTTGGCCATCAGTATAGGTCATCCTCTAGAAGGTCCTTTCAAGGGGGGATCAGTTGTTGTTGTACGCAAGCCTCCTTGTAGGATTTTCCGAGGACAACCGATTATTAAGGTCTCAGGAGGTCGAGTAGATAGCTGGGGGCAGATACTGGAGATACAAGTTTCCGATGTTGGCGTAGACAGTATCGAGCCCGATTCTGATGTTACCGACGCCGGATTGCGCGCGGACCTTAAGTTCACAAAAGGTAATGAGCTGTTTGTACTTGAAAATAAAGATGTAATAATTTGGGGATAATCGGAACTTGATCATAATTCAATCTCGTCAGCAAGAAGAATTCAACAATAAGTTTTTTATCGTCTCTTGTAATGGAACCGTAAGGTTACTGCTCTGTGAGAGGTTGTGGTGGTTTCGAACGCTCACGTGACGAATGGTTGGTTTCCTCTAAATTGTTCACTAGTCCAAGGGACTAGGAAAGATGCTATCTTGTTCAAATCCGGATCTATCTCATTGACTCGATCTCGCAGGATTTGTAGCCTATTATATACTCAATGTCTTGAGCACCATTGCCGATTATGAAAACACTTTACGAATTCCAAGCACGACAAGAGCCCTAAGGGGTGGACACCACATGAAATCTTCCTCTCGCATCGTCAAATCGTCTTGCCGCGGCTGCCACGGAGTCTGTCAGGTCCTGGTTCATTTGGACGGAGACAAGATCGTCCGTGTTTCAGGAGACCCTGATAGTCCCACAAGTCGCGGATTCATCTGCCCCAAAGGTATTGCCGCTCCTGACATGCTTTATCATCCTGATCGACTCAAATTCCCAATGCGTCGGATCGGGCCCCGTGGAGCGAACGAGTGGGAAAGGATATCCTGGGACGCTGCAATCAGTGAGATGGTTGACCGATTCGATACTATCCGTAGGGAATCCGGGTCCGAATATCTCGCCGTAGCCCAGGGTACCGGTAGGCCGTACACTGAGTTCACTATTCGTTTTGCAAATGCTCTTGGCACTCCCAACTTCGTCAATCCCGGCCATTTGTGTTATCTGCCCAGGGTCATTGCAAGCGCCATCACCATGGGCGCACTGCCAGTGAGCGACATCTACGAATTCGGTGGAAAGAGCCCTGCCTGCATCATTAATTGGGGTTGCAATCACGTCGAGACCGGAGCTTCAGACGGCATGTGCGGCTCTATATTCAAAAAGGCTGCTAAAAAAGCAGAGAAATTGATTGTTATCGATCCGAGGCGAATTGGGCTTGCCGAGGAAGCAGACCACACGCTGCAAATTCGTCCGGGAACTGATTGCGCTCTGGCTCTGGCCATGATTCAGACAATCATATCCGAAGGCCTCTTCGATCAGGCTTTCGTTCATGACCACTCATTCGGATTCGACCGCCTGGCCGAGCACGTCCGGTCTTTCACACCCGAATGGGCAGAGCCCATAACTCGTATTCCATCCGACCAGATCCGGACAGTGGCACGGACCTACGCCACGACGAAACCGGCAAGCATCCAATGGGGGAATGGAATCGATACCAGTGTGAACGGCTTTCAAACGGGCAGAGCGCTCCTGATTCTCATGGGACTGACGGGTAATATCGATGTTCCCGGCGGCAATGTTATCTGGGTACCTCCATCGAAAATCAGGCCCAAATCGCCGCTGATTGATATGAGCGTCGCAGGAGTGCAGTTTATGCCTCCGGAAAAGAAAGCCCTTATTCTTACCAAAGGCAAATACCCCTTCGCTCCCAATTGTCATCCTCCCACATTCTGGAAATCAGTCATAACAGGAGATCCATACAGGGTCCGGGGGATCTGGATCGTGGGCTCTAATCCGCTTCTTACCGCAACCCAGGGGTTGACAATCGAAAAGGCTCTTCGAGACCACATGGAATACACGGTGGTGTCGGACCTGTTCATGACGCCCACAGCCCAGCTTGCCGACCTGGTCCTTCCTGCTGCACATTGGTTGGAGCAGGACGATGTCGTGTACATGCACAAGATCTGGTGCGTCTTATCACGCAAGAAGCTTGCACAGATAGGTGAAACACGAGACGACCGGGATGTGATCTTCGATGTAGCGCATAGGTTGGGACTTCACGAAGCGTTTCCATGGCCGGATCGACATACGTATCTCGACTGGCTTCTGGAAGAGACAGGCATGAGCTTCGATCAGTTCAAGGAAAAGAATATCCTCATGAGTGAGATGCGGTACAGGAAGTACGAGACTGACCGCTTTCACACCCCCTCCGGGAAGTTCGAATTCTATTCGAATGTGATGGAGCACGAAGGCAGGCCGCCCATGCCCGTTTACCTCGAACCACCTCTGTCCCCGCTATCGAGCCCTGAGCTCTCTGAGAAATATCCCTTCATTCTCATGAGCGGAACCAAGAAGCTGGAATTCTTCCATTCCGAAATGCATCAGATTCGATTATTACGCAAAATGCATCCCAATCCTATTGTTGAGATCCATCCCGCGGCTGCGGAACGCTGCGGTATTTCTGATGGGGATTGGGTATATGTGGAATCGCCTTACGGCCGTGCAAGACTGCAAGCCCGGTTTTCCGAGGGCATTGCAACAGACGTTGTCAATGCAGAGCATGCATGGTGGTATCCTGAAGCCTCGCCTCCGGATTACAGATGGAAAGAATCCTGTGCCAACCTGCTGTACGGAGATGATAGTTTCGATCCGGATACGGGAGCAGAGCCCCTCAAGAGCTATCTTTGCACGGTGTACAAAGATGGGCTTGAAAGGACTTGATTGCCAGGGAAGGCCGCATCCGTCAGTCAGTAGCGGGCGGCCTCCATGCCGGCACGTTTTTCAAAGCAAATCGTCCAGTTATGCCCGGCTGAGACGGCGGGCCGGCCCTACCGTTCCTCGAAAAGGTAGGGTGTTCAAAAGTCAATTACGTCAACTGCTACATGTCCCAGGACTACAGTAGCAGAGTGGTCTTCTTGGCAAACTGCTCCCCAACGAAGTATTCTTTGGGAATCATAGCGTGAATACCTTTCGCTAGATCGACCACTTGCGTTACCCGCAGATCGACCGCCATGCTGCAGAAAGCATAGCAATCAAGGTCATTCATACCGTATCGTTTGTTTAAGAATTTTATAGCATTGCGTACTGCCATTTTGGTGGATTCAAGCATGTCCGTGTGAAACCCCATGGCAATCCAATGTGTCGGTGTGGAAGCAAAAGGCTCCTGAACCAGCCCTTTCAGGTCTTTGCGCACAGTAATTCGAAGGGTCATGCTCTTGAACATGCCCTCGAGCGCATTGAGGTTCACCTCGCCGTCGCCCTGTGCATAGTGGGCATCACCGGTTTTCAGACCCGCGCCGGGAACGTGTACCGGCAGATAGAGCACGCTGCCGGCGACAAGTTCCTTGTTATCCATGTTGCCCCCGTGCTTTCCTGGAGGAACATTGCTCCACATTCCTTTATCCGGGAGTTCTACGCCAATGATGCCAGGAAACGGTCGAACCGGTATTTCGATTCCGGGCAGGAACTCGAATTTCATCTTCTTTGTGTCTACCCTGTACCATGTAAGTCGTCCTTTGGGAAAATCCTCGGGAAGGAGGCCAAGCTTCACGAACGAAGTCTCCGGATTGAGATTAAAGCCATAGTTTCCGGGGACAATATCGAGAATTTCAATCTGGAGCATGTCTCCCGGTTCGGCTCCCTGTATGGAAATGGGTCCTGTAAGGGTGTGGTGACCCGCACCTTTCTTGGCAGCTTGCACACCGGTTTTTTCATCCGGGTAAAAGCTTGTATCCGGAGTCTTGGCAATGACTTCTTTGTACCAGCCCATCCAGTCTTCGATCTCCGCCCCGGGGATCATCTTTCCTTTCAAATGGGTGTTTGTCTCGATTTCGACAATATCACCGGAATTCATGGTCAGAACCGGTTTCGTTGAGTTGTCCCAATATCCTTCGGTGGACGTCATGGCATTGCATCCCAAAATGTGGTATTTGCCGGTAGCGTCCAAACGTTTAAGATTCATTGCGTTAGAGTTGCTGGCGGCGAGCTGGTTCAAGACCATCGTCCCTGCAAAAGCTGCCCCGTATTTAAGAACTGTTCGTCGATCGAAACCTTCGTTGTCGTCTCGAGGTTCCTGATTCCCGGTTGATTTCATTCATACCTCCAAAGTCTATGGCCGAAACGTTGTGATGTGAAAAGGCAGTCCTTTTCACCTGTGCATACTTAGTGTCGGCGTGTGCATTGTGTCCGTGGTTTTCTCTGCTTGTGGCGAGTAAGAGCCGGTACACGTGGAAAGTCCGAATCAATAAACGTGCCTCAATGTTCCCAATTCTCTGAAAGGTCTCCCAGTGCAGAGTCGGCGATCTTAAGGCTCTTTTTGCACCATGGAATAATCGTTCATTCATGTATGAAAGTCAGAGTAGGTACACGAAATGGTAGGTTTCAACGTGTGCTACAAGACATTCATGTGAGACGTCTCACATGAATAGTGCGCGTGCCTGGTGAGACGAAATGTCATCCCGAACATGATGTACGCGAATGTAAGAGATGAAAAAACACTTGTGCTAATTGACCGCGGGAATGATATTTTATGTTGGTTTGAACCGTAACCTTTCTCATTGAGCGGACACTATGAATGTGAACGCGTGAAGGGCTGTAGCACCTTGAAGCCTTAACCTTCAGAAGAGATCTCGATCCGGGATGGAAATGTCCAAAATGGGGCTGTGTGCACAGGGAAATCGCTGCTGAATGAGAACGTCTCAATTGCCCGGCAGAAATGAATCCGTGTCATGTAGACTACGAAAGAGGTGCGCCATGAAACGATTTGGATCTGTGCTATTCGCACTTATCTTCACATTCTCCTTTTTCGCTGGTGAGGCTCTCGCCAGGCGTTTCGGTCCGGGCGGTAGGATGGAAGGAGGCTTTGGAGGCGCAAACGTGGGACGGGGCGAGTTTCGTGGTAACGTTACTCGGCAAAACGGAACTCAATACAGGGGCTCGTGGGCCGGGCAGGGCATGAATCGATCCGGCTCGATACAATCACAGCGAGGAATCGGATCTACCAGTCAGCGGCTGGGAACAAATCCAAACTCAAAGCTATTCAAGCCTTCAGGCTCCGGAAATTATTCAAAACCTACTCAGGGACAAGTTCAAAATTTCCTGAACATGCAAGGCAAGCAGGGATCGGGAATCGGTTCCGATGTGCTCAAGTACGGAACGGGAGCGGCCGCCGGAGCTCTAGGTATTGAAGGTGCCCGCAGATTGCTGGAAGGCCAGCATCAGAACCGCGGGGAAGGAATCAGACCGGGAGATCGATTGGGCACAGGTGACAGGCCTGTATCCGCAGAAGGGAGAGGTCTTCTCGATAGATATGGCTCGGGGGAGGTTGCCAAAGATACGTCTCCTCCAGTCCAAAAAACCGCGGCTCAAAAGTTGCAGGCCGACCAGATTCGCGGCAATCTCTACAACAGATATGATGACCTTTTCACACCCCAATGGTGGCGAGATCACCCGCAACTTGCGAAGAAATATTGGAATGAAACAGGAAAATACCAGTGGGCCTGGAATCACTGGTGGCGTCCAGCAACCTGGGGATTGGCTATCGGCTGGCTGGCCGGTTCGGCTTATGGCGGCGTGTACTCTGAACCTATCTACTACGACTATGGAACCTACATTTATTATCAGAACGATATCGTTTACATGGGAGACCGGCAAGTAGCAACCGCAGATGAATACTATCAGCAAGCGAGCAATCTTGCAGGTGGAGTTCCATCCACTGCCGAAACTGCAGCCGAAGATTGGCTCCCGCTTGGTGTGTTCGCTCTGAGTCACGGTCAGGCTACCGATTCCGGCACGGTGCTCCAATTAATGGTGAGCAAAGACGGTGTAATCAAAGGCACATATTTTGACACCCGTACGAATACGGCCAGACCGATCAAGGGAATGGTTGACAAAGACACCCAGAGGGTTGCGTGGGGCTTTGCAGACGGAAAGAACACCGATCTGATTATGGAAACTGGACTATACAATTTGACCCAGGATCAGACAGAAGCGCTCGTTCACTTCGGCCGGAACAAGACTGAGAAATGGCTTATGGTGCGATTGCGGGAGCCTGCTCGGGAGCAGCAACCGCAAAAAGCAGAGCGGGGCGATCCTTTGCGGTGATAAACATCAGATTCCATATAAATAGTGACAGATCTCACATCCTTTTGGCGGCTTGGGCATACGTTTGATAGCCATTTCCAGCATACGCTCCGGCGTGCGCCTCGAGTCTGCCATCAGTCCTTCCATGAACACGTTGTCGTATTCTCTTGTACGCGCTTCAAAGGTTCGACGGTAAAATCCGCACAATTCGCTTTGCCAAAGGTCCTGAAGGTCACATTCAGGTAGTGTTCCGTAATGGACATCGGGCAATACAACTTCTTGCCCGAGAAAAACAGTCGGTCCGCTATTTGCCAGATTGATGCATGGAGCAACCAGGCCGTCGTACCTGATGAACATGGAATTTCTCGGGTCTTGTTCGCACACCGGCCGTTCTTCGGGGAGAAAGGAAGAGGCTGTGGTCTCCATGCCGAATTTTTGAGCGAGCTTCCGTGCCGCTGCTACTGCTCGTTGAAACTGTTTTATCTCGCGTGTTTCCGTTCTCCCGAACAGACCGAGTCCTTTTCCATGAGTGTCGCGAATGACCTCACATTGTTTGAAATTGATCTGATCGATTCCCAGGTCGGCACAGAGTCTTACCATTTGTTCGAGCTGATTGACATTGGCCCGCATCATTACGTGATTAATCATCATCTTAGGAAATTTGCCGGTCCGCAATTTGGAAAAATGCTCCACATTCTGCCGCACCTGATCGAAATTTGCTCCGACTCGAATGGTTTCGTATTCTTCCTTGCTTGAACCGTCAATGGATATACATATCCAATCGAGGCCTGTATCGAGCAGATCCCGTGCAGTCCTGTCGTTCAGGAGAACAGCATTGGTGAGAATACCGGCCATGCAACCTTCGGATTTCGCTTCCCTGATCCAATGAGCCAGATTCGGCTGCAACAGCGGTTCTCCACCGCCGGTAAAGTCTACTGTCTGCGCTTTTTTCAAATGGGGCCTCACTGCCTCCCAGATCTCGGGGGACATGACGCCTCCGTGAACAGCTCTTTGCCGATAATCTTTCCATGGACACATGACGCACCGGAGGTTACAGGCCAGGGCCGTCTCGACCTGCAAGAGCCTCCAGGGCCTGTGGGACTCCTGGGAATGAGTTGTGTCCTGAGCTGAACGAGGTACGTGCTCTGGTGCCGGTCCGGAAAACCACGACGCTATCTTCTTGACTAGACCCGAGAGTCCTTTCTTGGGGACGTCATGAGTTGTTTTTAGATCTTTTTCCATATTCAATTCCCATGTATGGAGGCCGTTCCGCCTCCTCTGTGCCAAACAGAGCGAATCAGGTCAGATTACGGAGGAATTCGGTGAGGGAATGCCATATTCCGTGGTGTCTGCGAAATGTAAAAATGCTGTGTTTCAGAAAGGGAAATGCTCCCCATTTTTCTTTGAAGCGTCTCACACCCGGTCCGAGCCCGAGCCCCAGGTTAATCGCTTTTTTGCCGGAAGCTTCGGCAAAACGAATCATCTCGAGAAACAGCAAGTCTGATGATCCGGGCACAGAATCAGTCAGGGAGCGAAAATTGAACAAATAATAGAGAAAATCCTGTGAACCCGTTTCCACAATGTTGAACGCAGCTAATTGGGCTCCTTTTCTCGCTTCAAGAATCACGCTCCCGGGAGATGAGGAAACATAACGCTGAATTTTCTCGAAAATGGCTGTGTGCTCCTCTGAAAGGGCCCGCTGAGAGCAGAATTCAGTCACAATCCCTTCATGCTCGGAGCCGAATGTGCCGGTGCACACGGTGAGTTCTCGTGCCGCTCTCCGAACCATATACGCATTTTCAGCAGAAATCTTCTCCACCGGAAGATCGAGGCGAAAGTACCAATCATCTGATTCTGCCAGATGCTTGGAGCCCTTTATCTCCATGTTGCGGGAAGTCAGTATAGTCGCAGAATGCGGTTTCACCATGTTGTACGTCGTCTCGAAAACAGTTACCATATCGGCATTATCTGATGGTGCAAGCGGATATCCTACAAAAAGGAGATGTCCGCCACGCACAAAATACACGTAATTGTCACCAAGAAACGGATCGAAACCCGAAACAGCCTGAACGTACGCAGGAACCTGTTCGGGAACGCAGGCATGACGATAGATCAAGTATTTTTCCGCTGCAGTGAGCACCAATCCTGTCCGATCCAATAATCACTTGAAAAAAGTATCTCGTGAGCTATCTTGGATCATAGTCATCGGAATAATAGTGTCAACGGAATTGATCGTGCAGGCAGGCTTTGGATTTCCCATTTGCCCTCGGGTGTTTATCGATACGCATGATTCCTGACCCCGAAGAGAAACTAATCCTTCATGGAGCTTATATCCCTGAGCACAGTATACCGCTGATGGTAGGGATATCGGGAGGGGAGCCGTATCTCATCAATGGGTATTTTTTCTGTCGTGTCGCAAATAGAATTATCCTGATAGGCTATCCAATCGGTAGAGATTTCGATGCTGACGATTTCAGGAATACCATCGAGATGGTGAAAAGCAAATACGATCCCATACATATTGCCTTCATCGCGCCGGAACTACCATCCGGGTGGTTTGCCTGTTCCGAACATGAAAGCGATGAGTATTTGACTTTGCAGCTTGAACAAGAAATTCCCGGCCGTCTCAAAACGGTGGCAGAGAAAGCCGGTCGTCAGGTCTCCGTCGAAGTCGGCAAAGCGTTTACGCAGTATCACAAAGAACTGGGCATGGAATTCATTGAACGGGTTTCCCCGCCTCCACGTATTCGTGCTCTCATGGACCGTATGGAACACTATCTTGCGTCTGCAAACGATGCTTTCCTATTGAATGCATGGACCGCCGAAGGAGAACTCGCTGCGTTTTACGTTCTTGACCTTTGGCCGGCCGAATTCGCCACCTATGTGATCGGCTGTTATTCGAAAGAACCATATGTTCCTTATGTGTCAGATCTCCTCTTTCTGGAAATGATAAAGCTCAGTCGAGCGAAAGGTAAAACGTACATCCACCTGGGACTGGGAGTAAATGAAGGAATTCGCAGGTTCAAACGAAAATGGGGAGGCGTCCCCTCACGAAAATACGAGCTGTGCGAGCTTGCTGTGAGGCAGCCGCGTATTGCAGAATCGCTCATGTCTTACTTGAATCGAATTATCCCTCAATAGAGCGATATGCATTCTTGATTCGCCCTGGTCGACCGGTTTTGCATGTTGCTCTCATTCCGAGGACCCTATGTTTTTCAGAAGACTCAAAGAAAGAAAACTGAAGACTGCCTGGAGCGTTTCGAACACCAAGCACACGTCTTGTCTTGTCGGAACTGCTCATTTTTTCCCTTACAGTTTCAGGTCTTCATTGAAGGAGATCCTTGCAGACGCCGATTATGCGTTGTTCGAAGGGCCATTGGATCAGATGCACATGGAGCAAGCTGCGGATTCCGGAGTTGTGGAAACCTCAGACATGGATTTGTTCGGTGCATTAGGGGATAGTGCTCTCAAAGAGATTCTCAATGTGTTCCTTCCTTCCGGTACGAGACACGCTTCTTTCATGAATTTCGTGCAGACCAGTCCTGACACGGCGATATTCGACATGCTGCGCAAAATGAAGCCCTGGATGGCCTTTTTCACCATCTATACGTCGTTCTTGAGGAGAAAAGGCTGGAAGTTTTCTGTGGATATGGAAGCATACACTTTGGCGCAGGAGTTGAATAAACCAATAGCGTTTCTCGAAACCATGCCCGAGCAAATAGAGGTTCTTGAATCGTTATCCATCGATAATATTGTGGACTTCCTCTCGCGAATCGAGCAGTGGGACAATTACACTCGCGATTTCACCAGATGGTACCTGGAAGGAAATTTGAAGCAGATATATTCAAATCGTTACGGATTTCCCACCAGAAGCCCGTATGTGATCGATCGCAGGGATCACATACTCTTCGAGCGCATGCAACCGTACCTGGAAAAAGGCAAGACTGCCGCTTTCGTCGGCATTCCCCACATTCCCGGAATCGTTCGGCTCTTAAATGAAGAGGGATATCAGGTGGAACCCGGAAGCGACTAATGCTGATGAGGGTTCAAAACCGTAAGATGTGGGGACAGATCTCTTACCAGAAGGGTTTCTCCGCTTCTTCCAACGCTTTTTGCATACGGGTGAGTCCCTCTTCGAGCATTGCACGCGGACACCCGAAGGTCATTCTCAGAAAACCCGGGTATCCGAATCCTGCTCCATTGCCAAGCCCCACATTGGCTTTTTCGAAGAATTTCACAGCGTTCTTGATCCCTGTGCCGCGCGTGTCGACCCAGGCCAGGTATGTGGCTTCTACATGGGACATCGATAATCCGTGAATCTCCTGTATCCTGCGTTCGACCAATTCTCGGTTGCTCCTTAAATAGTCGAGCAGTGCCGCATGCCAGTCCGCTGCATCCCGGTACGCAGCCAGAGTTGCCGTGTATCCCAGGAGATTGACCGGAGGCACAATGCCTGCCATAGCAGCACGGAATGCCCGCCGAAGCTTGTCATTGGGGATGATTGCGAAACCGCAACCCAGGCCAGGAATATTGAAAGTCTTGCTTGCGGCCATGAGCGTTATCGTTCGGTCTGCTATTTCCGGACTCAGTGTTGCCGTTGGTATGTGGTGTTTGTCCTTATCCAGAACGAGACCGCAGTGAATCTCGTCGGAACAAATGATCATTCCATGCCGCATACAGAATTCAGCCAGAGTCAGAAGCTCGTCACGGGTATAGCAGCGACCTACCGGATTATGGGGATTGCACAGCAGAAACAGTCTGGATCGGGTCGAGACAGTCTGCTCCAGGAGATCGAAGTCGATCTGCCATCTATTGTCCTCGTGTACTAATAGGACCTTTATCAGATTTCGTCGCGATCTTTGCGGAGCAGAGAGAAATGGCGGATAAACGGGAATCAAGGTGATCACGTCATCTCCGTCTTCTCCTACGGCGCGGCAAGCTACATTAATACCGGACACCAGACCCGGAAGCCACACCAGCCAATCAGGCTCGACTTTCCATCCATAGGAACGGTCCAGCATTTCCAGAATGACGCGTACCAGCTCTGATGAAGCCGATGTGTAGCCGAATATGCCGTGTTCGATTCTCTCGTGTAGAGCCGTCACAATTTCCGGAGCCGATTTGAAATCCATATCCGCGAGCCAGAATGGGAGGATGCCGCGTTGTTCGTACATCGCCCACTTGTCGCTTGAGGTTCCTATTCTCTGTGCTGGGGTGTCAAAATCGTAATGAGAGTTGCGTTTCATGAGGTTCTGTATGGGGTGAGAAGCACCGGACATATTCTCCTTGAGAAACAAAGTAAAGCCCGGCTTCCGTAACCGTTTCTCCCGTCATTTCTTTCCAGGAATTCACGTAATTATCGATCTGAGACCGGTAAAGCTCCACAAGCCGATCCGGAGAAGCTCCGTACCGGTCGGTTTTGTAGTCTACTATTACCCACCCGGAGTTTTCCAGGAAAACCAGATCGATTACTCCTCGAAGAATCATGTCGACCGAATTATGCGATTCGTCCCGAACCAGTCTCTGAAAGGGTATTTCCACGTATTTCCTGCGAGAATCCATGGCACGTTTCCAGATTGCTGAAGACCGCACCGAGAGAACCGTCTGTACTGCGTCTCCCTTGAGATCTGAATCCATGCCGTACTCCGCAAGAGCCGAATCGGCAAGCGTAGTGAGATCGATCTTGTCGTCCAACAGCGCCACCTGGAGCATGCGATGAATTACCGAACCCCATTCGGTGCCGTGCTCGCCCATTCTTTGGGCGGGTCGCTGCATATCGTGGGAAATCACTTTTGCACTGGTCACCTGATACGTCGGCGAGAGTATTCGGGACCAGGAACCGGGGATTTGCGCCAGTGATTCGGAAGATTCGGCAATGGAGATTGATTGTGGCGATTCTTTCGCAGTAACGACTTCAGGCAAGAGCTCTATAGGTTTTGATTTTTTTAGGTAAGGTTCGAAGAAGCGCCAGGGATTTTGATTATTGTATTTGTCTTTCTGCGTAATAATCAGATGCGAACCGGCTCGAGTGGCTGCAACATAGAGAAGTCTCTTTGTTTCGGCTTCTTCGAACTCACGTTCGGCGTTTTCTCTCGATTCCCAGTCAGACGGCAGAGCAATAGTTCGTTGATAAAAATTGATCCTGGGGCCTCTGATGGCCATGTAACCCTTCACCTGTTCGCCGGATCGATCGATGTTCAGATCGATCTTGTTTGGTCGACCCTCTCCTGAAGGATCTGCCAGAAATACAACAGGAGCCTCCAGGCCTTTCACCTTATGAAGATTCATGACGCGCACGGCTTCGTCAGGATGGGGCAGGGCGGGTATACCGTCATGCTCTTCCTGCGATCGAACCAGTTGTCCGATGTATTCCACAGTTTGTGAAGCGCTCCACATTTCCGAACGAAGATTTCTGAGCAATTCAATTGCCTTGGCCAAACTGCCCGCCTGCACGTTTCCGCCTTGCCCGAGAGCTGCTTTAACGTTGAGACCGATGTCTGCTGCAATCTTCTCCACTGCTGCAGGAATGGGAAGTCTTCTCAGCAAACTCGAGCATGTACGCAACCACGAGAATGCCTCCGATAAAGCGCGTGTGTCTTCAGTCTCAAGTCCTTCAGGAATTTCCGCATAGTACGAGAATTCTCCATTCTGCTGTTTGAAATCGTACAATGCAGAATCGCTCACACCAAAAAGTTCGCTCCTGAGCGCAGCCACGAGAGCAACCGGATCGTACGGCCTGACCACTGCGTATAGCAACGTGTGGAGCAGCGCCAGTTCTCTCGACTGGTTCATGGAATTCCCGCCCACCACCTGATGGGGAATTCCGTATTCCTGCAGTTTGGCAGAGAAGAGTCCCAGGTTCTTCTTGTAACGAGTGACAATGAGAAAATCGCCGTATCTTGCTGGACGCTCTTCTCCCGACGATTTAACAATGACTCTACCTTCCGTCACCGTTCGGTAGATAGTCCGAACGATACATTCGATCTCGTGCTCGCGAGAATCAGGAGAACCGCTGAGTTTCAGACAGCTCAGGTGTTCGCCGTTTCCCGAAATTCCGGGTGTTCCAGGGAGAAGCGGGACGTAAACGGGCGATTGCGGGCTGGCCAACGTCGGAAAATGGTTCGTAAAAGAATCGTTTATCCACGCTATCAGGGGTGCGGTTGTGCGGAAATTGGCCTGGAGCGTTATCAGCAGTCCTCCGCTCTCAATTATAATATCGCGTACCTTGTTATACGTGACGATATCTGCTCGCCGGAATCGATAAATAGACTGTTTCGGGTCACCAACAACGAAAAGTGAGCCCGGGAACGGGCGGCACTTTTGCCAATCGGTTTCATCAGGATCGTCAGCAGTAAGGAACATCATTACTTGCGCTTGGAGCGGGTCTGTGTCTTGAAACTCATCAACGAGTAAGTGCGTAATGCGATTCCTGAAGTATTTTCTGATATGTGGTTTATCACGGAGCAGTTCAGCAGCTTTCGTGAGAAGATCCTGATAGTTAAGTTTTCCTGATTGTGTCCGAAGCCTGTCATAGATCTCCAGGGCCGGCCTCACTGCTTCCAGACAGATGGGGTAGCAATATTTCTTCCAGCTTGTTAAGAAAGGTTCAAAATCCTTCTTGTACTGCGACCAGCGTTTTTCTTCTTCTTTCGGAAGATCTTTGGCGCATCCGATCCATCTATCACGGGTGATTCGTACGGAAGTGAACGCTTCCATCACAGCAACTAAATCCGCAGGATTGCTCAGATCCCGGTGCCTGATCATACGGACGACTTTGGCATACTTCTTCATGAGTTCGTCGCAGTCGGCATGATTGGGAGGAAAGTACTCTTTGAGGCGTTCCACATGTTCGACTATCTCAAGGAGAATCTCACGTGCAGGAGCCAAGTCCGGCGGAGGCATCTCCTGTGCAGGCCATATTTCCACGTCGGAAAAATCCGCATGGTTGTGAAAAGCAGAAGCAAGATCCGTAATCCGAATGCCCAAGGCATCCAGGTTCTTGAGGATAGGGTCTCCTGTCGCGTGGAGCCGAGCCAGGTATTCGTCCCATGCCTGTTTTCGGAGCGCAAAATCGATGTCTTCGTCGATTTCCTCGAAGGAGATGTCAACTCCTGCTTCAACCGGCCTTTCTCGAAGAAGTCGCGCACAAAAGGAATGAATTGTCCCGATGAAGCACTGGTCGATCTGACCGAGCGCTCTCTGCAGATTTGTTTCGCGCGAGCCTTTTCGTTCGTCCCGAACTCGGGTTTCCAGTTCGATTTGAAACCTCGAACGCAACTCCGCTGCGCTCTTCCGTGTGAACGTAACAGCAGCCAGTCTGGATGCCAGGCATTCACCTCTATCAAGCAGCGCTGACATACGTTGGACCATGCTCGTGGTTTTCCCGGTCCCAGCCGCTGCTTCTACAAGCATTGACTTGTCCAGCCTTGAGACTATGAGATCCCGTTGCTTCTGGTCCGGAGGCTGGGGTTTCAGACTAGTCACTTTTTCTTAATCCTCTAAAATATCTGAGATCCACGTTCGATTCGTTTGCGAGTTTCCGAGCACTTGCTCCGGTCGAGGAATCCGTGTCACCACATACCGAAACGTAATCGCAGAATTTGCAGTCGTCACGTCGGTCTGTCGGTAGGAAGCTGCCTGCGGCCATCCATCCCGTCATGTGTTGCATGAGCGTCTTGAACTCTGAAAGCTCATCCGGCGTATAAGAGAGTCTCAATCCCTGGCCGGCTCTGCCGGGGAATAGATATTCGAATTTCAGCACGCGAGAGGCGGGACCGTGCTTTTCCTGTAAAACAGCTCTGCAGATATCTATGTACAGGGCATGCTGAAGTATTCGACCATCTCGGAACGGGTCGGGATCTTCATATTTTTGCGGGTTACCGGATTTGTAATCCACAATGCAGAAACCGTCTTCAGCTTCATCAATTCGATCTATACGGCCCCGGACGCGTATGGTTTTTCCATTGGGCAGGTTAATCCGAACAGGTCGAACAACGTCCAATGTTGAACCTTTGCCGTACGGCTTCATGCCTATGGATACCTCCAGGTAGAGCGGAACGCGGCCTGAAAGCCGTTCCTCTTCTCGAAGAAAGATCTGGGCGGCCTGCTCCAATTCTCTTCGCTGTTCCAGAAAGGCATCTTCGGAAGGTGGGGGATACATGTTGCGATAATCGGAGGCAAGAGCATTCAATATCTCTTTCATTCTCGGCAAGTCGCGCTCGAAGACCGGCGGCCATTGAATCGAAGCCGTCTCAGTTACAAAAGTGTAGAAAACTTCATGCAGGAGACTGCCGAAACGAAGCGGGTCGAGCCATTTTTCCGGCTCCAACGCAAACTCCTCCGGAGGTTCCACTCTGAGCACATACCGAAAAAAGTAGGCGAGAGGACATCTGCCCGCAGTCTCGAGCATGCTTCCCGATACAACAGGCCCGTCCGCTTGAGAAGGGTCAAGAGTAGCAAAGGGCCTCGCCAGTTTGCCGTCGAATACTGTGAAATCCGGCGAAAGTCGGTTCTTCCGGGCTTCTATGCCTCTCCATAAATGAGGAAAATAATGGGAGATCAACTCCTCCGGGTTGGCAATCTCACGTGCACTGCAGATACGGGACAACCACCAGTCGGATGCATTAAGGCTCTTGTCCGGAACATCAGGGGCAAAGGAAGCCGGCGGAGACAACCAGGTGAGGAGATCTCTCTGATCTGCCTCCCGTTGACCGGATATGATTCTGAATGCAGACACAATCACTGTGCCGGGGAATTTCTCGCGATCGTCCAAAAGATCCCTGCACGAATAGGAAAGCAGAATCGAGCCGCGGTGGCGAGCGAGCAAACAGGCGAACCCCGCAAGTTTTCTCTTCTGTCTACGAGAAGCGGTCTCCAATTTGCTGGAGATCCTCTCACGCTCGCTGTCCAGGACCACCGGGTCGCGATATCCGTGGCCCGGAAATCTGCTGTCGTCCAAACCCACGAGAAAAAGGTATTTTCTTGCCGAGTGACCGCCACTCGCCAGGTTCGAGACGTGAAGAGCGCCGGGACGAGGACCGCTTCCCATGACTCGCACCTCATCCGGGAGCAGTGATAGCCATTCCCACATATCCAGACTCAACTCGTCTTCGTCTTCGACCCCAACATACCGTTGCATGTCGGTCATTTCTTCCAGAATGGCCCGAGAAGCATAGGCGTCGAACTCATCGACATTTGTCGCATGCGTAGTAATCAGTTTCTTGGCTGATTCAAGTATGTTATGGGAATCTGCATCGCCGTTCGGCATAATAGAAAGGAGTCCTTGCAAAAAAACTCTCAGGACTCGAGCTGTCTTGAGCTGTAATTCCAAACGGTTGGCAGCAGGATCGTCATGTCCCAAAGATGGAGCATCCCGATTACCCTGTTTTTCCAGCCCTGAGATCAGCTCATCAATTTTTTCAAGGTACCGGTCTCGTCCGAATCCGATGCCGAGCCGACGGAACAGTGCCGAGAGCGTTTCAAGGCTGGGGCCGTCCGATTCCATGTCAGGAACAGAGATCAGTCTGGCATCGATCATGCTTGATAAAATGGATTGACTAAAATCGCTTCTTACCCAGGACACCCATGCTTTGAGACATCTGCCCGGTCTGGAGTATGTTGCAGAAATGCCCTCTGCAAACGTGACCAACGGTTCGGCCGTATCAGGCAAATCCGCCTGTATTCTTCTACAAACCTCGTACGTCAGCGGCAGGTACGTGCTGCTGTCTGTGTGCACAAGTTCTACGTCATCCAGTGATATTCCTTTACTGATGCATGTGCGGAACACTTCTCTGATCTCGTTCACTTCGCCCGTCGCGGAAATAATGGAAACGCTTTCGTCATTCTCCCTCGCGGGAGGAGCCGCAAGTGGCTGTTCTATCCACCTGAGCATTTCAGCGTTCGTAAGCGGACCGGAAATATCCTCCGGTTCGGCCAGTGGTCGGTCTACAGGAATCCAATGCACGATTTCTGAGGGTATCTCCTGAATCAGCGCATTCTCCAAAGGCGACATATCTTCAGCCTCAGGAATAAGAAGCAATGTGTGCGTCAGTGAAGGAAGAAAGGCGGGGAGGCTCTTTCGGGCAATATCGAGAGCATCCGTGTAATCAATCAGATCGGCCTTTCGGATGTCTTCCAGAAATTGTCCGAGGATAAGGGAAAGCTCCGCCCCCTTTTCAGGATGCTCGAAACGGTCGATTCCGAGATCCTCAGGTCTGATAGCAGCGGATCTCATTTCTTTAAGAGATGAATACACCGTCTGGGAGAGCGCTGGACTGATAGGAAGAGAGGTCAAATAGGAGGGCGACGTTTTCCTGAGGCGATTCAGAATGCGATCCACCAGAATCGCCCCCCCCCGGTTCGAGACAAGTCTCATTCCTTTTCTGGCCATTTCAGGAGCAGCGATGTCAAGGACCATACCTTTCAGGGTCTTAACCCGGACATTGATTGTGGCCTGTCCTGACCTCGTTACGGTGTCCAACCACTGGTAACCGACCCGCAATGAAGGAGCGATCAGCCATTTTTCTTGCAACAGATGGTCTCTGCAGATTCGTGCCAAGCCGTAAATGAAACGGTTCAATTTCACGCCATGCATATCAATTCGGCCTTTCATCAACCCGGACTCTGTAATCGTATTCTCGACGAGGCCCATCGGATCAATTCTTCAGATCGTGCAGCCTCGGTGCACATGCGGTCTCGGTCCGGCCATATGGAAGCCCTCCATAGGTCCAAGCGGTCGGAATCCCAGCAGGTTTGAACGGTAATATCTCCTTCGGTTAAGCCGTCGGTATGGTGTTCGCATGCAAACGCAAGGAGCTCAAGCTCGTCCCGCTCCAAAAAGAAGGCAGAGCCGTTGAGTTTCCGTACGAATTCTGCAGCACGTGAGCCGTGACCCGGATCCCCTGCATCGTTGATTCTTTTGGAATCGTGAAAAAAAGCGAAGAGTTCCACCACAGATGGATTCGCTCCCGTCAACCCGCTCAGTTTCAGCCCATTCTCCCGCACCCTTTGGAAATGAGATATCCCATGAATCCCGTTCCAGTTGATTGCATATCCCTGTTGAATGACCCGAATCAGATCGGGTGTAATGATGCCGTTGTCAGTCATCGGAATCGGAGCTCCTTTTTCCATCATCGGTCCCGTGGAACAGTTCGCTTCCGAGACCCGGATAGATTTTCCGGTCTTCCGGAGATGTAGGCTCTTCAACAGGAGGCCACTTTTCCGGCTGTGGCTGGGAGCCTTCCAGGGTGATTGATGAAGGATCTGAATCAGCCATAACAGGGTTGTCCGAAATTTCGGCCATACGAATTCCGAAACTGAATTCAATCGGTATATTGTTGGGATCAAACGAATACAGCGAGTGAATGAACCCGTGATCCACCACCTCGGAAGCCCAGAATCCTGCTGCTTCAAGCTTGTCCTTCAGATCCCAGAGATCCTGATGGGAATCCACATTGAACGATACATGGTCAAATGCGACGGGACCGGTTACCGGCGCGCCGTGATCTTTTTCCGGAGCAGGTAGTGTTCCGGGCCATTCAAAAAATGCAATCATGCTGCCCGGAGAAATCTCGAAGAAATAGTGGCGATAACCCGGGTGCCCCAGTCCGGCGACGAGTCTCATTCCCAGGAGATCTCTCCAGAATCTGATGGTTTCGTCCATATCGGGAGTAACTAGAGCCAAGTGGTTAATTCCACGGAAGGTTACCATGCGAACCTCGGTAAAGTCAGATGGTTCAACTATACAGCACCGTGGTCGCGAATGCACTAATCAGCCAAAGAGTTTCGCATGTCAATGGATTCGCAAGATGCCGATAAAAAATTGACAGGAAGATTATTTACGCCCGGGACAAGGATCTTCGTTTTTAGATTTTTTCCACGGTTTAGCCCTAAAATCCTTGACAATTTTCATCAGTTCGGCTAGTTTTAAGTCTTTGAATTTCTTGCCGTCTGATCGCCGAATCACCAGTTTCAGTCGGGTCCAACAGATAGAATCGCGTGAGGGAGCGACGTTTACACACTGCACGGTTCAATGCAATCAGGACGGTTCCTCCGTATTAGCAAAGAGCGACGAATGTCGCTGAGAAAAACATCTCGCTGAATTACCTGGGCAGGGTTGGGTAATAATAGCAACGGCGAAGGTGAGGGAATTTTCGCACCCGTAAGCAGGTCCGGAAAAACAGTGACAGGATTATGTTGGAAGATCTACTCATAAAAGAAAAAGAAGCAATAGTCAGCAAGTGGAAGGACCTTCTGGTTGGAACTTACCCTTCGGAAACTCAACGTTTTTTAAAAACTCAGAAAAATCGTTTTGCAAATCCGGTCGGAAGTTCCATCGAAGATGGATTGGAAGGTCTCTATAACGGGCTCATACAAGAAGGTGAAGCTGAAACGGCTTTCTTTTCGGAAAGCCTCGATCGGATTATCCGGGTGAGGGCGGTCCAGGGATTTGCTCCATCATCCGCAGTCGGATTTGTATTCCTCTTGAAGGATGCCGTGAGAGAAGTTCTCGGCAAGACGATTCGGGAACGCGGGTTATATGAGGAATTGCTGGAGTTCGAAGAGAGACTGGACGGTCTCGCTCTCCTAGCCTTCAATATATATATGCAGTGTCGAGAGACACTTTTCGAGATAAAAGCCAGTGAGATTAGAAATAGGACTTCCAGACTGATAGACAGAGCTTGCCAAAAATATGGGATGCCGCACGAGTGGGCGGACTCCCCTGACACTAAATCATAGCGCAACATATCGAGGTGATGGCAGATGAACTCATGGACTTCCCTATTCGCGTCCCTAATTGCAGTGATAGCCCTCGTGCTTATCGCTCTATTCGGGGTAGGGGCGATAGGCCTGGATACGCTTTTTGGGGTAGTAATCCCCTACATAGCGTCTGCCGTATTTGTTGTCGGGATCGTGTATCGCATTATCGACTGGGCGAGAGTGCCCGTGCCGTTTCGTATCCCGACCACCTGCGGCCAAGGCAAATCCTTGCCCTGGATCAAAGCGGATAATCTCGAGAGCCCGTACAATATGTGGGGCCTCATTGGACGCATGGCACTCGAAGTGCTCCTTTTCCGGTCGCTTTTCAGAAACACGAAAGCCGAACTGAGGGAAGGGCCGAACGTGGTATACGGATCGGCCAAATGGCTTTGGCTCGGCGGTATTGCGTTTCACTATGCCTTTCTTACGATAGTGATTCGGCATATTCGTTTTTTTGTGGAGCCTATTCCTTCGTTTGTGGAAATCCTTTCTTCACTTGACGGGTTTTTCCAGATTCTCGTTCCGACCCTGTTCCTGACCGACATAGCGTTTCTCGCTGCAGTAACATACCTGTTCCTCCGGAGGGTCTTGGTTCCGCAGATGAGATATATTTCTCTGCCTGCGGATTACTTTCCTCTTCTTCTCATCCTGGGCATCGGCATTTCGGGGGTGCTCATGAGAAATGTGTGGAAAGTCGATCTGTTGAGCGTCAAACAGCTTGCCATGGGACTTTTTACCTTACATCCGGTTGTGCCCGCAGGGATCAATCCTATATTCTACGTGCATCTGTTCCTGGTAAGCGTGTTATTCGCTTACTTTCCCTTTAGCAAACTCATGCACGCAGGCGGGGTTTTCCTGAGCCCGACGAGAAATCTGGCAAACGTGAATCGGAGTGAGCGGTATGTGAACCCCTGGAATTACCCGGTCAAAGTCCACACGTACGAAGAATACGAGGACGAATTCCGTGCCAAGATGAAAGAGGCCGGAATTCCGGTTGACAAGGAGTAAATATGGAACTGCATAACCTTCCCAAGCCTCAGGACTTGATGAATATCGATCTGAACAAGACTCCTGAAACGCCGTGGATGGACACGCCCGTTAATTTTCGGGATGGAACGTACAGCTATCCGGCAGCGGGCAAGAATCTCAAACGACTGGGCCTTCCCAACCCTCGCGAATGGAGCCCCACGGATGAAGATTGGAAGCTCCCTGACAACTGGCAGGAAATTATTCTGAAAGGCTTCAAGGAACGCCTCGACAAATTTCGTTCTTTCAGACTCTTCATGGATATCTGTGTGAGATGCGGTGCATGTGCCGACAAATGCCATTTCTTCATCGGATCCGGCGACCCGAAGAACATGCCGGTTCTCAGGGCTGAGCTGATTCGATCTGTGTACCGCAACGACTTCACGACCCTCGGCCGTTTGATGGGACGATTCGGCGGCGCACGTGAATTGACCGTCGATGTGCTCAAAGAATGGTTCTATTACTTCTTTCAGTGCACGGAATGCCGCCGGTGTTCGGTGTTCTGTCCTTACGGCATTGATACCGCCGAAGTGACCATGATCGGGAGGGAACTCCTGAATCTGGTGGGTCTGAACATCAACTGGGTAATGGAACCGGTATCCAACTGTTTTCGTACGGGAAACCACCTTGGCATCCCGCCCCACGGTGTCAAAGACATGTGGGAATTCATGGTTGACGATATCGAAGGCATTACCGGAATCAGAGTCGATCTTCCAATCAATAAGAAGGGCGCCGAAATACTCTTTGTCACCCCATCCGGCGACTACTTCGCAGATCCGGGAACCTACACATGTATGGGTTACCTGATGCTGTTCCATGAACTCGGACTGGATTACACATGGAGTACCTACGCATCGGAAGGCGGGAATTTCGGTCTTTTCTCGTCTCACGAGCTTATAAAAAGACTCAACGCAAAAATCTACGCTGAAGCGAAAAGACTCGGCGTCAAATGGATCCTCGGTGGCGAATGCGGTCATATGTGGCGGGTGATCCACCAGTATATGGAAACCATGAACGGTCCTGCAGACTTCCTCGAAGCACCGGTTTCTCCCATTACAGGAACCAGGTTCGAGAATGCCAAGCAGTCAAAGATGGTCCACATCACTGAATTTACCGCGGATCTTATCAAACACGGCAAGTTGAAACTGGATCCCAGCAGAAACCGAAAGATCCGGGCCACATATCACGACTCCTGCAACCCCGCACGAGCAGCCGGACTCATGGATGAGCCAAGATATATCATCCAGAACGTGTGCGAGAACTTCCATGAAATGCCTGAAAACACCATTCGCGAGCAGACATTCTGTTGCGGTGGCGGGGCAGGACTCGGTAATGACGAAAACCTGGAAATGAGAATGAGAGGCGGATTCCCGCGAGCGAACGCTGTTCAACACGTTCAAAAGTATCATGATGTGAATCGTCTCTTGTGCATGTGTGCAATCGACAGGGCAACCCTGACGGCCCTCATGCATTACTGGGCTCCCGATGTAACCGTGGGAGGAATCCACGAACTGGTGGCGAACGCTCTGATCATGGATGGAGAGCAAGAGCGGACCGAAGATCTTCGTGGCGAACCTCTAGACGAGGAGGATGAGTGAGAATGTATGACGCCGGAAAAATCATAGTTGGAATAGTCATCTTTCTCGGGCTCGTAGCGTTTCCCTTCTGGTACAACGCGGGGATGGGAGCGAAAGCGACTCCCCCGAAACTGGAAGTCGGAACCACTGAAAAACAGTGTGTAGAGCCCACGGCATTCATGAAATCTTCACATATGCAGCTTCTGGACCAGTGGAGAGACGAAGTGGTCCGCAATGGAAAGCGGATATACGTCAGCTCCACCGGAAAACAGTATGACATGAGTCTCCAGAACACCTGTACTAAGTGCCATTCGAAGAAAGAACAATTCTGCGATCGGTGCCACAACTATGTGGACGCCGCGCCCAAGTGTTGGGATTGCCATATCCCGCCTAAGGAAACATCTCAGCAACAGGCCGCAAGGAGTAACTGATGGACAGCACAAGAAGATTTTTTCTAAAAATCGCCGGCCTCTCCGTGCTGGGTATAGGCGCAAAACCAACCCTGGATGCGGTGGCAGGTAGCCCAGAGGCAAAGTTCCAACCTGGTCCGAATGCCCTGAAGGGAAAGCGTTGGGCCATGGTTGTAGACATGAAGAAATGTTTGAAAGCCAAGGAAAACTGTAGGGATTGCGTGCTCGCATGCCACAAAGTGCATAATGTCCCGGATTTCGACAATAAGAAAGACGAAGTGAAATGGATCTGGTTAACCGGCTTTCAACATGCGTTCCCCGGTGAAGAGAATCATTATCTCGACACGTATCTCAAAGAAGGTCTGAAAGGATTGCCGTTCCCGGTACTCTGCAATCACTGCGATAATCCTCCGTGCGTTCGGGTCTGCCCTGTGCAGGCGACATTCAAGCGCTCGGATGGAATCGTCATGATGGACTACCACAGGTGCATCGGCTGCCGTTTCTGTATGGCAGCTTGTCCATACGGAGCTCGGAGCCTGAATTGGCGCGATCCGCGACCGTTCATCAAGACGGAACTCAATCCGGAATACCCCACCCGTTGCCGGGGTGTTGTGGAAAAATGCAATTTCTGTTTTGAACGACTGGCAAAGGGGCAGATCCCCGCATGTGTGGAGGCCTGCAAAGATAAGGGGCTGATCTTCGGCGACCTGGAAGATCCGAATTCCGAAATTCGGGAAGTTCTCAGGAAGAATCCGACGATTCGGCGCAAACCTCAGCTCGGCACACAACCCCAGGTTTACTACATATTGTGAGGTACCCATGCTCGAAAAGGCTCTAACTGGAACTAGAGGATACTTTACTTGGCTACTGATACTCCTGGCTCTCGTGGGAATAGGCTTCGCGGCGTACCTGCGACAGCTTGGCTACGGTTTGGGAATCACCGGCATGAGCAGGGACGTATCCTGGGGTGTGTACATCGGCCAGTTCACGTTTTTGGTCGGTGTCGCGGCATCTGCCGTCATGTTGGTCCTGCCTTATTACCTGCATAATTATAAGGTATTCGGCAAGATCACTATCCTCGGAGAATTCCTGGCCGTTGCTGCAGTAACCATGTGTCTCTCCTTCATCATAGTCGACCTCGGTCAACCTTCGCGTGCGTTTAACGTGTTGTTGCACCCGACACCCAATTCGGTCCTCTTCTGGGACATGGTGGTCCTCAACGGCTATCTGCTCCTGAACATCGTAATTGGTTGGACGATTCTCGGTGCCGAACGCAAAGGCGCACCGCCTCCTTCCTGGGTCAAACCATTGATCTATCTTTCCATTCCCTGGGCAGTCAGTATTCATACAGTCACAGCGTTTCTGTATGCCGGTCTGCCTGGCCGCGGCTTCTGGTTGACTGCAATCATGGCACCGAGATTCTTGGCATCCGCATTTGCTTCCGGTCCTTCGCTTCTGATTCTCTTCTGTCTTTTCCTCAGAAGGTACACAAAATTTGATGCGGGTTGGGAAGCAATCCAGACTCTTGCCAAGATTATCACGTACGCGATGATTATCAGTGTGTTCTTCGTGCTCTGTGAACTCTTTACCGTATTTTACAGTCAGATTCCCGAGCACATGAATCACTTCACGTTCCTGTTCACCGGATTCCATGGACACGCATTCCTCGTCCCGTGGATGTGGACGGCCGTAGTGTTGGCGTTTGTTGCCATAGCGCTCCTGATCAATCCGAAGACCCGTAACAACGAAACTACGTTGACCATAGCCTGTGCGTCGGTTTTCATCTGTCTCTGGATCGAAAAGGGTGTGACCCTGGTCCTCACCGGTTACATTCCCTCGCCCCTGGAGACGATAACCGATTACAGTCCAACGGCAACGGAAATGGCAATCACCTTGGGAGTGTGGGCGCTGGGATTCTTCATCTTGTCCGTACTCTACAGAGTTGCTATCACGGTGAAGGAAAAGGCTGTAGAAATCCCTCACTGATCAGGTCACAATCCAGTAAAAAAAAGGGAGTCCCGACGGACTCCCTTTTTTTATGACTCGACGCGGATCCTCACGGAAATTGAGAAGGGAGATAATGCAGATAGATTCTCCCGAACGTCCTAGAAATATGGGACGAGTGCCTACAGAAATTGCCGCAATCAATGTCCGAGAGGAGTGTTGGTGGAGGCCGCCTCTAGGGGGCCATGTGGGAGTATGCGTTAGCTTAGTCTTTGCTTCCCTTTTGTTCCGGAGGACCGGCTGATAATAGGCCGGTGATTATCGCCGGTTGACGAGCATTCATCGCTGTTTTGAGTCCTGGAAGGACGGTTGATTCCTTACAGGACATCCGACCCGGCAATCCTCCCTGCAGGACTACGAAGTTTGTTTGATTGGTTTTCCCGGCGATTCATCGCCGGGCTATTTCCGTTCGTCCCAGAGGGACGAAGAGATTGGGATACAAAGTTAACGCTTATGGGGCTATTGGGGAGAGATATTCGAGGCAATGACGAAAACGTTATCGTCCCAATTCTTCTCCGGGAATCATGGTGTCCCGGTCCAAAGCCAGACGACGACGCAGGCTTTTTAGAGCAGCTTTTGCGGAGTCCTTCGGCTTTGCATCTTCTTCGGTCTGGGAAACATGCTCCAGTAAAGGCAGAATTTTCGGTGCCCAATCCAGATCCATACGGGCGAGAGCAGCACAGGTGTTCGCTCGAACCTGGGGATCGCTGTCGTGTTGTACTATATCATTCAGAACTTTGAAGCTTTCCGATGACTGTGCCTTAAAAGGCACGAGAGCATTGACGGCAGCCATTCTGACCTGTGGCTTATCGTGCTTTGTCAAAGCAAGCACTTTCGGGAACAGATCAGGCATTTTGTCTGCATGTGCGTGCAGGTATCTCAATGCAGCGATCTGTATTTCCCGGTCTGCATCGTTCAACGCGGTTTCGAGATACGGCTTGAGAACATCTCCGTCTTTGGTGGTTCTGATCATTCCGTAAAGCGCAATCTTTCTCATCTCAAGATTTGAATCTTTCAATGCTGCCGTCAGAACCGGAAGAGAATGCTCGCCCGTAGAATCAAGCTGAATAAGTATTTTGAGTATATCGGGCTTTCGCTCGTGAGGCACCTTCTCATAAACAGCGACTATCCGGTCAAGAGATTGACGGCAACGATCCTTCATCAGCAACAGGGCGGCACGCGAACTCCCGAATGCCCTTTCTTGTCCGGTCTCCAGGTTCCGGATCAATTCAGGAATGAGTCTGACGGCTTGAGATTCATCAGCCATTCCGATTGCAGCGACTCCCGAGGTTCTTAATGAGTCATCTGAAGATTCCAATGTTTTCAGGAGTATGGAAATGGTTTGGTCATCGACGCGTCCCAGCCGGGCAAGTGCAATTACGGCAGACTCTTTCAGGAGAGGATTCGAATCACTGGTGAATCTGAGAAGTGACTCTTCCACTTCGGACTTACCTTTCCCGACGCGACCCAGGGCAACAATTGCAGCTTGGACGACCTTCGGATCCTCATCATTGAGCAGTTCGAGGAGAGGCTGCAATAAATCGTCAGGACAACTGGAGGTGCCGACTATGGCTTCGGCTGCTTGTTGGCGTACGCGTGCATTCGGATCTTTGAGCATGTCAACGAGAGATCTGCCCGATCTCGATGTTCGTTGTCAGCCGGAAGCCGGTTTCGTAGCCACTTTTATGCTTTTTGTCGTCTCAATGTTGTCGGCCGGTCGGTCGGGAAGTCTTCCCTCCCGAGCGAATACAAGCTGAGCACTAAAAACGGCGAGCACGAAAAAGAGCGCTATCCTGAACCATTTGTCCATTATCATAACCTCGCCTGGAATGTGTCTACCTTAGGGACCGAGTAAATTTGAAAACAGGTCCCGATCAGGAGCGTTCTCTTCGTTTCGAGGACTCTGAAGGAAAACCGGCTTTTTCCCAGCTTTTGAACCCGGCAGACATGATCATCATGTTCTTATAACCCAACTGTGCCAGAAACTCCGCGACGCGTTCAGCCATATCACATTCGGGACCGTAACAGTAGAGAATGACGCGGCTTTCTTCAGGGATCAGCGGCTGTACTTCAGGAAAACGTTCCTCTACGGAGTTGGGATGGAGAAACACAGCGCCTTTCACGTGGCGTTCCGAGAAATCTTCTTCATTCCGCGTGTCGACGAAGACTGAAGAGGGATCTTCAAGAAATCGGCGCGCTTCAACCTCATTGATGAGAGGTATTGAGACTCCGCTCACAACCAATTTCTCGGGGGGAGTATAAATCAGCGGGACACCGGTGGGAGATACCGCGTTTAGTCCCAGCCCCACCAGACTGAATACCACGGCGATGATCAGTGCCCTGATCGCTATATTGAGAAAATTTTTCATGAAATCGAATGCTCTGCTCTGATGAGAATAGTGGTCGCGATCGACCTGTTGCGCATTATACCTGTTTCATTTCCGTCTTGAACCTTTCCTAGCAGATTGAACAAGCTCCATCAACTGGATTGCATTTTTCGGGGCATAGCCGCACTGGTCGTTATCGAAGTAACAGAAAACATCCAGTCCGTCGTCACTCCAGGCAGCAATGGCATCAGACCAGGTTCTCAGCTCTTCGAGTGAATAGCTGCCTTCGTACGGTCCTCCGGGACCATGAAGCCGCACATATACGAAATCCGCTGTAGCCTGTTTTGGGACGGAAAGCTCTCCGAAATCGTACAAAACCAGGGCAGCGCCGTACCTTTTCAGGAGTGCCAAGGCATTATCGTTGATCCAGCTCTGGTCCCGGAATTCAAAAGCGTACCTGTGCGAACGTGGCAATGCAGCAAGAAATTGTTGAAATCGTTCCTCATTGTACTTCCAGTGAGGCGGCAATTGAAAGAGAATCGGCCCCAGTTTCGTTTCCAGGATTTCCACTCTCCGAAAGAATTCCGGGAGAGAGCGGTCCGGGTCCTTGAGCCGCTTCATATGCGTGATGAACCTGCTTGCTTTAACCGCGTAGAGAAAACCGGCCGGAGATTGGTCTTTCCATGATTCAAAAGTCTTTGTCTGAGGAAGCATATAGAAAGAGTTGTTGATCTCTACGGTCATAAACTTTTTTGCATAATGCTGAAAGAAATTTCTCTTTGGAAGATCTTCCGGGTAGAACGGCCCGATCCAATGATTGTAGTGCCACCCGGAAGTCCCGATATTGACGCTTGGACGCTTATTCATGGTGAAAAAGGATATGCTTGGATTTGTGGCTCACGGAAAATATACTCCTTCATCAATACCTCAAAATCGCCGCGATATATCGATTGTCGGGAACCTGATCCGGTTGCACGGCATAGACAGTGCCTCCATTCAGAATGGTCTGTATTGCCGCTGCGTCCAGCAGATCCTCATCTCCAGGCATTTGCTCATCATGTGGTTCCGAACTGAAATCGTCCGGGTTTACCTTCCCCCATCTTTGGACGCCCACAGGGACAAACAGCGTATCCACCCTTCCTGAATATGCTGCTCTTATCACGGTATCAAGGTGTGGACTTGTCTTTCCCGTACCCGCCAGACTGTAGTACAGTTCTACCGCTTGTTTCTGAGCGAGTGCGAAATGCGGTTCTATTATTTTCCAGGCCTGTTCATGGATCTGTTCCGCACTGAGACTTTCCGGGTTTCCGCTGATCCATCCGTCAATCAGCTTGGGACACGTATTGGCATCCTTGTAAATGGGAATCAGATAATCGACTCCGGCAAGGATCATCGGATTACCGTCGCAATGCACGATATCTCTCAGACCCTTGTCAACGGCTCGGAAGAAAAGCAAAATTTGATCTTTGCTCTCTTCAGTTCCTTCTCCATGTCCGTGGAAAATTCCGGCTTGTTTTCCGGCTGACGTGGGAGGTTTCTGTCCACGCCACTTTAATTGTCTCTCGAAATTATCATATCCGAGTGCCTCTTGCTTGCTTAAAGGAACGTTCTCTAGCTCTATTTCATTCACACTGAACTTTGTGCCTTCGAGAAGTCTCACTTTATTTTGACTCAGCGCAAGAACATAGAATCGCCCATCCCCCGTTAGTAGCTGAAGCAAAGGCTTTGTATGATAACGTTCGCTCACTACCACAAGTTCCTCAAATGAGAGAGGTACATTGTGGAGGATAAACTGTCCTTCAGAGATGAAAATAGCTAGACCGTCGGATTGGTACGACCAGAAACGTGTGTCGGAAATTAGATCCTGGGCTGGAGCCAGCAATTCCTTTGCGGAAACGGTCCGCATTTCCCTTTGCATGAGCCGCTCTTCTGCCGTTTTGAGAAGATTCTTGAGCTTGATCGGATCTTGTTGGGTATCTCCCCCCTTTTTGTGAGTCGGAAGGTATATTGATATACAGGGTCCTCCTTGGCATTCCAAGAGAGTCTTTAAATCTTCCAGGGTAAATGTGTTCATTCAGACACCTCTCCTCGGAATCTGCCCGTTTTTCCGACGGTTTTCGCAAACCATATGTGTTATGCCTTCTCGTTGCCTTCTTTTGTGAAAACAGAGCCAAGGGTTTCGTCCGGCTCTTTGCACGTGAGACACAGTTCATCTTCCGAACCGCCCACTCGCAACAACCCTCGTCGCACAGCCTCTCTTTTCATAATGAGTTGGCTTATTTCTTCATCTATTCTTTTTTTATGCGTATCGATCGCGTGACTGGATTCATCCCGGAGATTTTCGATTCGCTCGTCCCATTCCCGGACGAGTCTCTCAACTTTTGCTTCGTAATCAGATAAATTTTCCATGAAATTGTCCCCTTTCTATTATAAGTAACCGATTGCCCGCATGAAGTTTCACTTTTGCGGTGCTTTGCAGTCAGGATTCAGAGATCCACTCTCATATCAGAACTGTTTCCTCTCTGTTGCGAACGCCTCGTATTGTCAAGGGTTAAACAGTAAGTCACGACTGCTCATTCAAAAGTGCTTTTAGATATTTCCGACCACTCCAAAACCTGGTAGGTTGAAAATTGGTATCCTAAAATCCGGGACACGGAAGTATCATGAAACAGAAAGTCCTTATCTATAGATGCGAGAATTACGAGCCTGCTTCAATTGCTGCCATCGTAAAAGAAGGCATGCAAGAATTGGGTGTCACGCCGCGCGGAAAGATCTTGCTTAAACCCAACTGTGTAATAGCCCATGAGGTGTTTCCGCATGCATATACCCGGGCGGAATTCATCGATGGAGTGATTCGAGCGCTGAAAGAAAGGGCAGGGGACGGAATAGAGGAAATCCTCGTTGGAGAACGCTCCGGAATTACCGTACCTACAAGATTTTCATACAAGAACGCCGGGTACGAGGAAGTCTTATCTCGAAATCATGCGAAGCCCTGCTATTTTGATGAAGAAAAACAAATTTCAGTCAAACTCTCCAATCCCTACCGCCTGCGCGATTCCATGTTTATTCCAAAGCCGGTTACCCAATGCGATTGCTTCATCAATCTTCCCAAATTCAAAGCTCATCCCTGGACACGGTTAACTCTGAGCCTCAAGAATCTGATCGGGATTCAGGACGACCGACATAGGCTCGTCGATCACAATAGCTTTCTGGAACACAAAATCGCAGACCTTCAGGAAACGATACAAACGGATTTTATCGCTGTAGACGCCATAGTAGCGGGCCAGAAGATGATGCTCACCCCCACACCGTTTCCCATGGGAGCTATAATCATGGGCATCAACCCCTGTGCGGTGGATACGATCTGCAGCCATATGGTTAACGTGGATCCCAACACGATTGTCCATTTGCGGCTCGCGGCGGAACGCGGATTTGGTCCCATCGACATGGAACTCATTGATATCGGCGGTGATTTGCCTCTCCGCGAAGTTCAGGACAGAAACCGCGGGTTTGAGTTCTGCATGGAACATATCGATAGCTATTTCAAGGATACCGGGAATCTCTCCTGTACTGTCGGCACTTTTCCTGAATCGCATTCAGCGGATTACTGTTGGGGAGGATGCCCCGGCGCTCTTCAGGAAGCCATCCACATATTTAAGATGTACTATCCGGATGTCCTTCAACGCATGAGAAAAGTCAGATATGTGGTCGGCCAAGTTGAAGGACCATTGGACCTTGCGCCGGACGAGCGAGTAATTTTTGCCGGAGATTGCACGCGCTGGGAAGGAACACTGGATGGGAAGCACGTCAAAATAGAAGGTAAATACAGGAGCACTAAAGAGGTTGATGAGAACCGGACACCTTCAAACGATATGCTGCTAAAAATATTCGGTTCATTGCTGGAGTGCTATGCAAACACCTCTTCGAGGTACATTCACGCCAAAGGATGTCCCGTTTCAGTTGCTGCACACGTGAATTATTTGTCCTCCATAGGAAGGATCCCCAATGTCAATTTCGATCCCAGAAATCTGATTCCGATCAACGTCGCTTATTGGAACATGCGATTCCATCGCTTCATGAATCGCTTTCTGTGACTGACTGTCATTGTACTTGATTTGTAGATAGGCCGGCTGCGACGCCGGCCATTCCGATAATCTTGCTGGATATTCTTTGTCAGGAAGCTCGTGCGGATGTCACTGACGGGGACAATGCGGATCGGGGAGATGTCCCGCGAAACGCGGGATGGGTGCCCGGTAGGGGACCGGCCTCCGTGCCGGCCACACGTGCAGTATGAAGCAACGAAACAATGTCATACCAATTTGCATTCAAAATCCCCTCTAACCCCCATAGGCGTTAAAATAAGAATGGAGCCATATCAAAATCAATGGGTTAGAAAAATCCCCCCTCGCCCCCCTTTACCAAAGGGGGGAGCAGAAGTTGGCTTTCCGCCCCCTTTTCTAAAGGGGGTTAGGGGGATTTTGGTGAATCAAGCACGTTATTTTAACGCCTATGCCTCTACCCCCCCTTATAAAGGGGGGGTAGAGGGGATTTTCGTCCAACTTTGAGAGCAAATTGGTAATCAGTTCGTCTGTGCGGATTGGCGCGGTTTCAACTGGAATCGCTCCATCTTGAGCGGTCCCCTCGTCATGCTTTCCTGTTCTGTAAACTCGTCATCAGACTGAAGTCCGGTCTGAGGTCCACTCTGGAGTCCCCATTTGAACTTGCCCTTTCCGGACGGAGAAGACTCGACGGCAGGAGGAGTCTCTTTTTTCTCAAGAGAATCAACCTTGGCCTGAGGGGTGGATTCACTGGAAACGAGATGGAAGCGTCTCACACTGCCCGTGGGATCGCTCACTGTGGCACCTCGAACACTGAAATCAGTCTTATCCAGATCGAAAACCAGCCGATACGCGCGTTTGGGGTCTTTTTCATCCGTAACTTCTACGTAGATCAAGTTTTCTGCAATGCCTGCTGATTTCACGTTCAGATCGTTTCGTTTAGCCGGCGGAGAGTTCAAACGGGATTCTCTCGCGGTCGGAGGTTTCGGTTTGACAGCCTGAGCTTGTTGCTGTTTCGGAGGGGCGGGTCTACCTCCGATTGAACCACTCCCGAGGTGTACCACGACTGAATCATGTCGGCGGTCAAGCTTGAAAGGCGGCACTGGGTGGTTTCCAAAATCGACCACCACTCTGGCACGGCCGTTCTCTTGTCCAATTCGTATCATGTCGACAGGTTCTCGGTGAACTGGGACTCTGGTGGTAATCCGTGCGAGTGCAGTCTCATCGAAATCTATCACCAGACGGGAAGGATTCTCGATCACAAATGCGGAGTGCTTCCCGGGCTGTCCTTGAAAGGTTACAGTCAATACTCTGAGATCAGGAGATAATTGAACTGCTGTCAAAGTGGTGGGATCCGCAAAGGCTGTGCCGACAACCACAACAACCAGTAAGAACACCAAGATCAACCGTGATAATGTCTTCATATCCTCAAACCTCTATGAACTCGCCCTGCTCAAAAACATGCTTTTTTGAAATTCGAACGAAGAGGAGAGCGCAGGAAGACAATATCACAGTGATCTCAATGTGTCAAATAAAATCAAATGGTTAAAATATTAAATTAAACCTAAGTATTAAAGTTGCTGACGCACGTTTATCGGCTTCGAATTCTCCCAAAGACCATGAATATTGCAGTACGCGCTAGCGAAAAGAACTCCGGATTTCTTCAGCTTGATTCTGCATACTACCGAATGGTTGGTATAGGCCGGCCCTGTATTCGGCCCTTCAACGGATGCTCCATGGGCACTGAATTCAAAACTACCCAGATCGTACGAAAACTTGTCTTCATTCGGCTTGAAATGTACCTTGATCCACATAATATGGTGTTCTGTGGTGTTCGGATGCGCTATTTCTTTCCCGAGGGACACCGAGACATCGAACATTTCTTCCGCAGCCACCTCGTCGGCACACTCGATCACCGGTACATGTTTTTCAGTTTTCCAATCCGCAGCCTGATAGAGTTCGCCAATTCTTGCCATGTCAATTCCTCCTTTTCAGTATCAATCGGATGAACATACATATTGTTTGTACAGATGGTAACCGGTTTTGCAGGCGTGTTCAAGCAGGTCAGATCCGGCTTCTGGTTCAGAATAAAACTCTGGGCTGAAGCAGCATTAGTATATGAAGAGAACCCGGAAATTGATGAAGAAGTCATAGGGAGAGAACACGGTTTCGAGCTTGAACAGACAATTGTTGCGTTATGAGGAGCTTCGGTCAGACGATGGAAAAAGAAATGGTATTCCGAAATAAGAAACACGAAGGAGTTCTCATAGAAGGAAGAAATTGCTCCAGCAAGAGGAAGGCTCGCAATGTCTCGTTTCTCATTGATGGCGCTTCGTATTTTACTGCATTCGTGCGAGCGGTCGAGCAGGCGAAATCGACAATTTACATTGCCGGTTGGGATATTGACAGTCGAGTTTCCTTATTGCGGAGGAACAGTACGGAAATCGAATCAAGCAGGTTCGGCCGCTTTCTCGACAGGGTAGTTGCCGGCAAACCCGATCTTCGAGCTTACATTCTGCTCTGGGATTTTTCGAGCCTCTTTATGTTGGACAGAGAATTTATGCCGGTATTCAAGCTAGGATGGCAGACCCATTCACGTGTTCAATTCATGCTCGATGACAGGCATCCTCTTGGAGCGTCACACCACGAGAAGATAGTGGTGATCGACGACAGTATTGCTTTTGTCGGAGGGATGGACTTCGGAAAAGGCCGTTGGGACACGTCGGAACACATCGTGAACGATCCGCGAAGGATGGAGCCCGATGGAAACATACATAATCCATTTCATGACGTTCAGATTCTCTTGGATGGAGATGTTGCGCAAGCACTTGGCGATGTGTTCAGGCGAAGATGGTACAGGGCTTCCGGAATCCGGCTTGTTCCACCACTTCCGCATGATGATTATTACTGGCCTGCAGAAAATGCACCGGACCTGGAAGATGTCACAGTCGCAATTGCGAGGACGGATCCTGGTTATGTGAAACCACCGCCGGTTCATGAAATCGAGCATTTGTACAGAGATGCCATTGCCAGCGCGAGCAAATTCATTTATATTGAAAATCAATATCTTACTTCAGATAGTGTCATTCACGCTCTCGCCGATCGTCTGACAGATTCTTACGGACCGGAAATCGTTCTAATTCTTCCGCACAAGAGTGCCGGTTGGCTAGAAGAAGGGACCATGGACGCGCTCCGGGCTCTTGCCCTCAAGCGTCTTTTGCAAGCGGATGCGTTCGACAGGCTGGGCGTTTATTATCCCGTATTACCAGGTATGGAAACAGGGGACATGGTTATTCATTCTAAGGTCATGGTTGTAGACGATGACCTGGTAAGGATTGGATCGTCAAACTTGAGCAATCGATCTATGGGATTAGACACGGAATGTGATGTCGCTCTGGAATCATCGGGAGAGGACCGCATTCGAAAAAAAATAGGCGGACTGAGAAACAAACTTCTGGCAGAACACCTGGGTTCATCCCCCGAAATTATCGAACCAAATTTGGCTCGTTCTCAATCACTGGTGAAGACTATCGAGCATTTGAGGAATTCGGAACGAAGCCTGAAGCGTTTGTCTCCTCAGGTGCCGGAATGGATCGAGGCGATTGCACCGACCTTGAATGTGGTCGATCCGGAAAGGCCGGTAAACCTTGAAAAGATGATTGATGACTTCGTTCCTGAAGATCTCAAAATGTCCCATGGACCGACGCTGTGGAAACTGGCAGCAATGATCCTCGTAATCGCCGGATTATCTGTCCTGTGGAAATGGGGACCTCTGAGAGAGCTGATCACTGCCGACAGTCTCGCTATTTGGGGGGGCGGGCTACGTCAAAACGATGCGGCTCCGTTGCTGGTGACCCTTGCGTACGTCGCCGGAACGCTTGTAATGGTTCCGATAACGCTCCTCATAGCTGCGACAGCACTGATCTTCGAGCCTTGGCTAAGTTTTCTTTATGCAGTTATCGGTTGTCTCGGAGCAGCTACGGTATCGTACGGTATAGGCCGTCTCGTCGGTCGAGACACCATTCGAAACATTGCAGGCAACAGGGTGAACAAAATAAGCAAACGCCTTGCTCAACAGAATTCTCTTACTATAGCAGCCATTCGCCTTCTGCCTATTGCGCCTTTTCCGCTGGTAAATCTCGTCATGGGTGCTTCCCGGGTGAAATTCGTGAACTACGTGACAGGAACGCTTCTGGGATTGTTGCCGGGTATCGTCATTATCTCTCTCTTTGCAGGGAGTCTGAAATCGGCGTGGGAGAATCCAAATTTCAAAAGTCTTATTGTTGTCCTCGCTATAGCGGCTGTATCCGCAGCAACCATCTTTCTTGTCAGAAAGAGGTGGCAGCGAGGACCTCTCTCATCAGCAAAGCGACATGGTGCTGCTTGAAGGATGCACAAGTGAGAGGCAGTCGCATTTCGATAGCAAGCTATAATGTGCACGCGTGGAACGGCATGGATCGTTCGTACAATCCGCGGCGCATCATCCAGGTGCTCGATGAATTGAAGGCAGACGTGATAGCGCTTCAGGAAGCCTGCTTTCCCGAAAATGAAGCGTTCAGTCGTTTGATGCAGGACATTACGAAGACTACGGGTCTCGAGCTTATTGCAGGACCGACCTTCTGTAGAAACGGTGAAAACTTTGGGAATGTGCTGTTAACGAGATATCCCGTGTCCAGGCTTCGGCGATTGGATTTGAGCGTCAGATCGAGGGAGCCGAGAGGAGCATTGGACGTGGACCTCGATGTGAATGGAACCATCCTTCGAGTGGTGGCAACACACCTGGGATTACGAGCATCGGAACGCAGGGCACAAGTCGACATCTTGTTGGAATCCCTCTCTATCGGTCATGTTCAGTACACTGTTGTCATGGGGGATTTCAACATATGGTCGCCGCTTAGTCCAGCGAAGCACCGTTTGACAAAACGTCTGGGAAAAGGACCAACACTAGCCACTTATCCTACTATGTTCCCTCTATTTGCTCTTGACAGAATTTTTGTGCGTCCGAAAAAAATTCTCAAGGAATTCACGGTGCATAAAAGTGTCACTGCGAAGATTGCCTCCGATCATTTACCTATAAAGGCTGTTCTCGAATTGGGTTGAGGGTCTGCCCCTTTTCGCGGGTAGACCCTATTCTCGTCACCAACTGGTCCTGTATTGTGCCGAAGGAGATCCTCCGGATTGACCTGACGGAGAGGCGGCACCGGAAACAGATCCGTCAGCCGCTCCAATACCGCGGCCACTGGTCTGGTACTGAGCGGAAGGGGAACCGCCCGACTGTCCGGAGGGCGAACCCTGTCCCCACAGACTGGTATCGGCGCCACTCCCCGAGGGCAGTCCCCAATCCGAATACGGCTGGTCATAGGGACCATAATAGTAGTATATTCTGCCCGATGCCGGAGCTTGACTGCTGGGACCTCTATACTGGGCCATTACAGTTGCCCCCGTGAATATCACGATGACCGCAGCCAGTGCGATCAGTTTGACCTTGTTCATCAATTGCTCCTGTTCTGTCGTGTCCGGGTAATTAAATGGTTGTATCAGGCTGTCGCGTACTTCAAGTAAATTGATGTATCCACGATTTCTTCCACATTCTTTAAATTAGACAAAAAATCGTCTATTGCGTTCTCGTGGATGTCTTAAGATGATGACAGTGCAGACGCAAGCTATACATCTTGGATCGCTTTTCCCCGAGCAAAGACTGTGATACTAGAGTATGTTGCGATGAGCTATGATCCGGAGAAGACGGTGAATAAAGACGATCCCCTGACCGCATGTACCTCGAAAGGCGAAGATTGGCAACAGCACAACTCTCAATCCGGGACAGGTGACTTCAGGTCAGACACGCGAGCCATGCTTGCCGCACTCATTGTAGGTGCCTTGTTAACGGGGCTCAAATTTTATGGTTTTTGGATCACCGGTTCATCGGCAATATTGTCGGACGCCCTGGAATCAATCATCAATGTTGTTGCTGCAGCTTTCGGATTCGTCAGTGTCATTGTTTCTCACAAACCTGCTGATGAGAGCCATCCATATGGACATGGTCAAATAGAATTCTTTTCAGCGGGATTTGAAGGCGCTCTCATTATGTTAGCTGCGGGAGGGGTCTTTTATGAGGGCTTGAGGCAGATCTTCTATCCGCTGGAACTCCCTAACCTTGGGCCAGGACTCTTGTTTCTCGTTACGGCTGCTGTCGGTAATCTCATTCTCGCTATGGTGCTGCTCAAAATCGCAAGAAGAACCGGCTCGCTGGTTCTCGAGGCGGATGGCAAACATCTCATGAGTGACGTGTTTACCTCCTCAGCGGTGTTTGTGGGCCTCGGGGCCGTTCACTATACCGGCTGGTTCAGACTGGACGGGATCATCGCATGTGTTGCCGGAGCAAACATAATTTTCTGGGGAACAACGCTGGTCAGAAGGGCCTTTGGCGGTTTGATGCACAAGGCCGATCCCGAGCTTCTCGATGAAGTCTGCGCCATTCTGGCAGAGCATAAGAAAAACAAGTGGATAGATGTTCACCGGCTCCGGGCCTGGAGATCGGGGCAGAGAGTCCACATCGATTTCCATTTGATCTTACCCCGGGATCTTCCATTGGAGGAGGCCCATTCAGAGGTGAAGCTCATAGAGGGACTTTTCACGAAACACTACAAAGCGCCGGATATCCTGGTTCATCTGGACCCCTGTTTGGACCCCGATTGTCCCGTATGCGCGAATAGGATCTGCGATCATCGTCAGGAAGACCCTACTCAAGAAAAAGAATGGCACAGGAAAAATCTCATCGGCGACGCCCCCAGCCATAAACGAATCGGTTAGTACGAATATTTGACGGAACGGGGCGTACGGGATGGGCAGTAAGTCCCCATCAAGTAAATGGTCTTTTATCCGTGTGGAACAAGTCCTTCCCGGGAGAGTAGACGGTAGATCCAGAGGACGACGGCCGAAAATTCCCCCTCGGCAAGAAACGGGCTAACCTATTGAGAACAACCGGAAAAATGGATCGTCTCGTTTGAACGTGGATGATTTTCGCCCCTATTCTAAGGCAGGCGGACTCAATGCGAATAAGAATCACTAATTATATTGAAGTTTTCTTGCATCTCCAGTAACGGCACAGGATTTGCTCTTCTCGAGTACGAACATGCTTGTACTTTTGCAGGAGCACGTTCTCGTCGGTAAAGCAAGAAGGCAACTATTGCGCATAGTGTCGAGCAGGTGGATCAAGTTGAATCGTCTCGTAATTGTTGTATCGTCCTGCAAATTGCCTCCTTGTTTTTTCTTGCGATTTTGAACACGTGTTAAGAGAATTGAAAGGGGAGAAAGTATGCTTCATGAGCAGATGAGCAAATTAAACAAAGATTCTATCGAATTGTGGGACAAGATCTATTTGGAAATGATGACGCCCTGGATGAAACAATGGCAAAGCCTTATGCAAGACTCCATGAGTCAAATGCTGCAAGCGATGCGCATGAGCTATGAAACGGGAGTATCGACCGCCAACCGAATGCTCGAACAGAACATGAGCATTTTCCTCAAATCGTACCAACAGAGTTCCGAGTACCAAAAACATGCCTGGGAAAGTATGAAGGAAGCTCAAGAGACCCAGGAAGAAAAAACCAAAGAATTCCTGTCGAATGTCAAGAACATCATAAGCGAAGAAGAAGCCAAGAGGGGCCACAGAGATCAGCCCCATTATCAAGCCTGATGTCGTTCGCGGCCGCGAAGAGCACTGGTTAGCATAAAAAGACCGTAGATACCGCCTGCCACGTTCCAAAAACCGGGGGAACCACGTGAGTCCCCCCGGGATTTTCAAATTTCTAATCAGGGACTCCAGAACTCTCTGCAAGCACGCTTCTCGGAAGAACAACCGGATCAATGTGTCGAACGGGTACGAAGCAGGAAATGTGTTCCTCGTGCAGATTCAGAATGCCTCCAGATCTCTCAGGGCGACCGCTGTTCCCAGACTGTGGGTTTCCACAATTCCTCTGATAATTGCCCTACTCATGCAGTCTGCTGCAGATCTTCCGATGTCATTCAGGGCGACCGCTTTGGGAGCCACAAAGAAGCCCGGAGTGTCCGGCAGATCGTGGATGCCGGTGGCAACACAAAAGATCGTGTCTCCGTCAAACATGGTGTGACAAGGCCTGATTGCCCGAGCCAGACCATCATGGGCCATTTGAGCAATTTTCATAGCTTGCGCCTTCGTGAGTACCGCATCGGTCGCTATCAACCCGATTGTAGTGTTGGCGGCTGCAGCCGGTGGTTCAGGTTGAGGCAATTTGACCCGGCGTCTCGCAATCGGGCCGAACTCGTCATCAATCTCCGTTTCCAGTTCCCACGCGAGGCCGGTTCTCGAGTCGATCACCGATCCCAGCGAGTTCACTGCGACTATTGCAGCTACCGTAATGCCTGATGCCAGGACTTCGCTCGCCGATCCCAAGCCACCCTTTATGGCTCCGGACACCGCACCGGTTCCAGCTCCAAGGCATCCGAGACCGTTATACTTTGAAACTGCGTTTTCGCAGGCGATCCGTCCCCACTCCGGACCCACGGGCGGAACAAAATCCTTGCCTCGGCCGAGATCGAACAATACAGCCGCAGGTACGATCGGTACGGCTTTTCTATCCGGCAGCGGAAAGCCCATACCCTGTTCAGACAGCCATCGCACCACACCGTCTGAAGCTGAAAGTCCGTACACGGATCCTCCGGATAGCACCACGGCTTGTACTTGTTCCACCAGATTCAGCGGTGCAAGCAGGTCTGTTTCCCGGGTCCCGGGTGCAGCTCCACGAACATCGACTCCAGCAGTGGCCCCCTTCGGACAGAGCACGACGGTCACTCCGGAAGCTGACTCCAAGGACGTGAAATGTCCTATCAGGATTCCTTGTACATCGGTAAGGTAATTCTCTTTGCCTGTTTTTCCCATTAGTTCTCCACTTTGGGGAGTTCCGGAGCGGCAGATCTTCTTCCCTGGAGCAGTACGAAGCAGCCGATTCCTCTCTGGGAGAGAAAAATTGCCGACTCGCCAAAAATTTCCAGAGCTGTAGCAAATTCAGCGGGAGAATTCTCCGCAAAGAGATCGAATCTGTCGAAAAGGATAACTCGGCTGTTCTCATCTCCGCCGGTAATGTCAGTCATGCAATCCGCCAGAGCATCCCAGTTATAACCGAAGTAATCGGGGAAACGTAAAGTCGCGGCAATCTCTATGAGGAAATCCGTTTTTGAGAGAATTCGGCTGCCCTGAAGATGAAAAAACGTGAAATCGAGACCACGGACGAGATGTTCTACTTCTGAGGCAGGTATTGCTTCATCCAGAAGATAAACCCCGGATGCTTCAGTTTTCTTCAGGAGCTCACCTAATTTCATCAAGATCTTCACTCCAGGATTCGTCTGAACGTTGTGTAATGATCGTCGGTATAATAAAACTCACCGCAAGAACCAGCCACAATGCGACGAGCCCCTCTTCCGCGGACCCCCGGAGTTGGCACTGTGTACTCCCGATAATAGCCTCTCGGTTTGTGTGGAAGCCTACCTTCTCGGTTGCCGAAAACGGTGCCGTCTTTTTCGGGATGCGAGAAGGGGCCGCCTCTCTTGATCAGTGCCAGAGTATTCTGCGCTTGGTGCGGCAGATCTCCTGCTTTTATAATGGCTTGGGTACTGTGGTGAGAATCGGCAGTGAAGATCGAAACCGAGTCCGCTTGTGCTGTGAAGGGGAGAGCACAGGCGATGGTAAGAGCTAGCAGAAGAATCCAGTATTTTACGCAAGACACTCACCACCTCCGAACCAAGCAGACTGAGAACAGTCTGTTATATCGATTCGCTTTTGTTTTTGTAATCTGGCAGGCTCGAGGTATCCTTCGCTCCGGACGACGCAAGGCCGTCTGATCACTCCGCTCAGAACACCTCGGCCTTCGTCATCTTATATACATAATTGCGAAATGGCATTAGATACGTTCATCTGGAATACCCAGAAGCTCTCTTTTGGCAGCATTGCGTTTTCGCAAATACTCCTGAAAAGCAGCGAGATACGAGTACACAACCGGCGTCAGATAAAGCGTCACCACCTGTGAAAGCAGAAGGCCACCCACAACTGCAAGACCGAGTGGCTGCCTGGAATCGCCTCCTGCACCATAACCCCATGCAATTGGAGCCATACCCGCTATGGCTGCGATAGTCGTCATCATAATCGGCCTGAAACGGACTATAGAACCCTCCACCGCCGCGTCCAAAGGGGATTTGCCATGCCGCTCGGCTTCTATAGCAAAGTCGACAACCATGATTGCATTCTTCTTAACTATGCCGATTAACATGAAAAGTCCGACAAAACCGTAAAGATTCAACTCCATCCCGAACAGCCACAACACCAGGAGTCCTCCGAATGCAGCGGAAGGTAGGCCGGCAATGATGGTCAACGGATGAAGAAAGCTCTCGTACAAACAGGCAAGTATCATGTAGATTATGACGATTGCTATGAAAAGCAGAACAGTCAGACTGCCGATGGACTGCTCGAAAGCTTCCGCTGTTCCACCGAATCTGTAGCTCACCGAACTGGGGAGTGTTTGAGCTGCAAGTTCTCTTAAAGCTTCCGTGGCCTGGCCCAATGCAAAACCGGGAGCTGTATCGAAAGAAACAGTCACCGACGGAAGCTGTCCGTAATGATTCACGGTGAGCGGACCGATTTGAGGAAGTACATCTGCAACTGCATCCAACCTGACCATTTCACCGTTGTCGTTCTTCATGTAAAGAGCAGTCAGTTGTTCAGGATAACGCTGGAGATCTTTTTCAACTTCTATGACCACTTTGTACGTGTCGGTTGTTCCATAAATGTTCGAGATTTCCCGTTGACCATAGGAGGAAAAAGCGGTTTCTTCCAGATTCCGGGCAGTAATGCCCACGGAACTCGCTTTGTCTCTATCAATTTGAATGAATGCTTCGGGATTCTTGACGTACAGATTGGAGTTGACTCCAGTGATCTGTGGCAGGCCGTACATAGCATGCGTCAGGGCTTCCGCGCTCTGAAAGAGAGTTTTCGTGTCCGGAGATTGCAGGATAAAAAGATAAGGGCTTGCAGATACTTCCGTGCTGATTTCAATGAGAGGCGGCACGGAATAGAATGCAAGAAGGCTCGGAAACGAATTCACCACGGGAGCAAGTTGAGCCATCACCTTTTGCGCGGAAACTGTTCTCGGCGGACGGTCTTTAAGAAATGCTATGGAAAATCCCTGGTTTCTTTGAGGATACCCCGAAACAGTAAGAACGGATCTCACCTGAGGATTTGCTTGAATAGCCGGGGCCAATTCCTTCAGTTTGTTCTCCATTTCATCCGGTGAGACTCCTTGGTCACCGATGCAGAAACCGATCAGATAATTCATATCGACTGCAGGGATGAAACCCTTCGGCATAATGTAGAAGAGATAGCCTGTGGCGAAAAGCATTGCTACGGCCAAACCCAGTGTAATGCGCCTGTGATGAATGGCCATGCCGAGGGTCTTCGTATAATACTTCAGCATGGTCCCGAATATAGGGTCTGATTCGGCAAGTCTCGTCTGCGGCCGAAGCAATCTGCTGCTGAGCATAGGACTCGCCATCAGCGCTACGACCCCGGAGACCAGAATCGCAACGGTTATGGTCACTGCAAATTCGTTGAGAACACGCCCATATATGCCTGCCATAAACATAATTGGAGTGAACACAACTGCGAGACTGGAGGTCATGGAGACAATAGTGAAGACAATTTCTTTCGCACCGTCCAATGCCGCTTGAAACGGTTTCTTCCCCATTTCAAGATGTCGGACAATGTTCTCGAGCACCACTATTGCATCGTCCACGACAAACCCTACGGACAATACGAGCGCCATAAGTGAAAGGTTATCAAGCGAAAACCCGGACAGGTACATAACGATGAACGTGCTGACAATAGAAAGCGGAATAGCGATGCTCGCAATAATTGTGGCGGACACATTGCGCAAGAAAATGAAGACTACCAGGACCACAAGAACGATCGCGAGTACGAGTGTCAGTTTGACGTCATCCACAGAAGCCCGTATGGATTCCGACATGTCGTACACCACTTCCAGTTGAACCGTAGGCGGCAATGCGGCTCGAATGGAAGGCATCACCCGTTCGATCTCATCGACGATACTTATGGTGTTCGATCCGGGCTGTCGCTGAATTGCCAGAGCAACACATTTCTTACCTGCGTAATAGCATGCGATCTTGTCCGCGTAAATGCTGTCCTCTACAGTCGCCACTTCGTCCAAACGAACCGGCTGGCCCTCTACATACGAGACAATAATCGGTTCGTACGCCTTTGCGTTCATGAGTTGGCCGGAGGCCTTCAACGTGCGGGTCTGATGCTTCCCGTCGAGAGTCCCCAGCGGCAGGTTCACATTCTGCGAGGAGACAGCATTTGTTATTTCGTCTACACTAATATGTTTGGCAGCGAGGAGATCCGGATTGACACGTATCCTTACCGTGAATTTTTGCTGGCTATAGTTGATTACTTGGGCAACCCCGGGGACGACTGCAAGTGAATTGGAGACGATTGTCTCGGCATAATCGTTCACTTTGTACAGGGGCATGGCATCCGAATGGATGACCATGTAGTAAATCGGATGTTCCGCCGGGTTGATCTTGTAAAAGGTAGGCGGACTCGGCATATTCGGTGGGAGTAATCCGCTGGCCCTGCTTATCGCTGCCTGGACATCCATGGCAGCAGCATCTATTCGACGCGAAAGATCGAATTGCAGATTTATCGTGGTTGTTCCCTGGCTGCTGGACGAGTTCATCGTCCGGAGTCCTTCTATCGAAGAAAACTGCTTTTCCAGAGGAGTGGCGACGCTGGATGCCATGGTTTCAGGGTCCGCCCCGGGCAGAGAAGCGGATACGGAAAGTGTTGGAAAATCGACTTGCGGGAGGGCGGCCACAGGAAGTTTGACATATCCTAATATGCCAAAGAATATCATAGCCACCATGATCGTGATGGTCAGGACCGGACGTCGTACGAAAAGCTCGATGATACCCATGCGGCTATGAACCGCTTTCCGAAGTCTTCATATTAGGAGTCTTCTCGACCTGCTTGAGCTGCGTCTCGGATCTGACGAGGACTTTCGCTCCCGGACGCAACAGGAGCTGCCCGTCCGTTATTACTCTTTCTCCCGCACCCAATCCTCCGGCGAGCACAACCATTTCTCCGTTTCTTCGGTCAATCTTCACGGGTTTTATTGCTACGGTGCTATCCGAGTTCATCACCCACACATATTGTCCCTGGGGTCCTTCGTTCACCGATCTTTGGGGGACCAGAATGGCATTCTTGCTGACCGTGAGTTCCAACCGCACACGCACGAACTGGCCGGGCCACAACTTTCCATCTGTATTTTCGAACGTCGCTTCAAGAGGAATCATGCCCGTTTTGAGGTTAATGGCATTGTCAATCAAAGTGAGGCGCCCGGCGGTGAGGTCTTCCGTACTGGTGCCGGAAACGTACACCGTAACGTTTCCCTCTGCATGATACTTCCTCAATTGGTCGAGGTATTTTCCAGGCACGGAAAATTTTACCTTGATCGGTTTGATTTGCTTCAGAGTTACCAGGCGATCTTGATTGGCATTCACAATGTTGAAATTATCTATGAAGATTTCGCCTGATTCTCCATCCAAAGGACATTTTATGAAGCAGTAGCCCAGATTGAGACGGGCTGTTTCAAGTTCAGCCTGAATAAGCTCCATCTGGTACAATTTGGAATTCATATCAACCTGTTTTGTCTCAAGCTGCTCCTGACTCACTGCTTTTTCAGAATAGAGTACCTGAAACCGCGCGTATTCGCGCCGGGCTTGCTCATATTGTACCCTTGATTGGTTGAGCTTCGCTTGCGCTTCCTTTACTTTTGCTTCGAAGGGAGCAGGATCGATGGTAAACATCTCCTGTCCTGCCGTAAGATAATCCCCCGCTTTGAAGAAGCTCCTGATGAGTTCTCCGGTGACTCTCGATTTCACGTCAACTGTATTCAACGCGGCAACGTTCCCGATTGCATCCAGAAAAAAGGGAGTGTCCTGCTGCACCGTTTCAGCAATGGAAACGGGAACCGGGGGCGGTTCTTTGTGGGCTTGCATATCGGATCTGCTACAAGCTGAAAAGCTCGAGCACAGACTCAGAAGAAGGACCAGCCGGCAGAGCAGCCGAATCTCTTTCAACCCTTTAGGATTCATGGTAGCTCGTTTCCTGTTGTAAACGCAAAAATGTGTGTACGTTCAGTCTGAAACGGAAACACGAAAGTGAACGAATTCCGAGTCTTTCCATATGGGCGATTTAAGCAGATCCGCCAGATTCAGATTTCGATCGTCCAGATTCCAGCGCGAACATCGATCTGACAGGCTCTTCTCGTGCCTGGAGAGAAACTCGCGAAAAGAAGCGCTCGGCAACCAAACACCTTTCACGAGGAAACTGGAGCCCAATTCTTCTGCTACCAGATTGAACAGTTTCAACGTGAAGATACAGCGGGTATGGACGTCGGTTGTCATCGATTCGGTGTAGGTTATCCCGCTGCGCATTGGTGCATAGAATCCGCCTTTCCTCAGCGCCGCCCCCACGAATCCGGGCATTGATGCAGAAAGCGCAAGCACGCTGCCGTCGACGATGATTGCGGAATCTACGTTGTCCACTGGTTTGCCGTCCAGGAAGACCGTATTAATCCTATGATCCAAATAGTCGTTTTCCACTCCCCATTGACTGCAGAGGACTTCCCTGATGCTTGTTCCTGTCATAGCAGGAAGCATGAACCCTTCCTGGAGAATCTCGATAAAGCTCAAGTAAACCGGAGATGGGAATGCTGCTTCTATAAGCGGATTTGACTGCATGCTGTACACCACTGGCGGACCTCTCAGATTTTGGCAAGTTTAACTCTGGCTAGGTTTCGCAAATTATAACACAAGTTCAGGGAAAATGCCGAAGTCTTCGATCATCCGAAGGAACTATGAGCAAGGTAATCTCTGTGCCTGTTGACAGTGTCGTCCCGACAATGGAATATTCTTATCTTAGAAGTATCCCCTTCCGGGGCTGTGTGCAGAGGCGTGGTATGAAAAGGCCGTCCGAAACAATCAATCAACTGGTACATGCGATTTGCGGAGTCCTTGTCGGCAAGGAAAGAGAAATTAGAAACGTCCTTATAGGGCTGCTTGCACGAGGACACGTCCTGATTGAAGATATTCCCGGAGTCGGAAAGACTCTCCTGGCTTTGGCAGCAGCTCGGGCTATGGGGGTGCGTTTTCGACGGATCCAGTTCACGAGCGATACATTGCCATCCGACGTAGTCGGGGTGAATGTATTCGATCCCAAGACATCCGAATTTGAATTCAAAGAGGGACCGATCTTTACTGAGGTTCTTCTTGCTGATGAGATAAACCGGACTACACCCAGGACTCAGTCCGCATTGTTGGAAGCGATGGCGGAAGGAAAAGTATCGGTAGACGGGATCACTCGCAAGTTACCCCCATCATTCTTCGTGTTAGCGACCATGAACCCGGTGGAACGATTCGGTTCTTTCGATCTTCCCGAGAGCCAGTTGGATCGCTTTATGCTCACAATCACTCTCGGGTATCCCGATCGGAAGCATGAGAGGGAGATTCTGGAGAGAGATATCGAGCATAATTTTGCTGAACGCATTGAGGCCGTGACCGATCCGGAAGGTTTAGCGGTGCTCCAGGAACGCGTCCGTGAGGTCCATATCGATGCGTCGGTGATGGACTATGTTCTGGATATCGTTCATGCAACGAGATTTCATCCGCAAATCAAACTCGGACTTTCATCCCGAGGCGCCCTTCATCTCAAACGAGCCATGCAGGCGCTTGCACTCATGGAAGACAGGGATTATGTGATACCATCAGACCTGCGGAGAATATTCGTGTCCGTTGCCTTGCACAGAGTGCTCATTACTGGGCCGGTGGAAGGCAGTGTGAGAGAAATGAAGAAAACCATTTTGAATGACGTACTCCAATCGGTCAACGGACCGATCTGATCGATTCAGACTTGCTCCAGTGAAAATACCCATTGTCGACAGAGCTCAAGAGAAGATTCGTATAAGATTGACCCCATACGGTTGGGTTCTGGTGTTTCTCCTCGTTTGGTTGCCTATTTCAGCAATAGGAACGGCTAACAACTTTCTTATCGTAATGTTTTCTCTGGCAATTGGATTTGCTGCTGTTTCTCATGTCATGGCACGTAAGAATCTTCGGAATATACGAGCAGTCCGTCGTTTTCCGGAGGAGGTGTTTGCGCAATCGCATTTTTCTGTGGAGTATATTTTCACGGTACAAGGTGAGACCCATTCTGCATTACTGACGATCAGAGAGAACGATCCGTTGATCTGCGGATCTGAAGGGGTAACCGTTCCCGAACTCAAGCACAATGAAAAACAAACCTGCCGGCTTGTGTGCTCCACACCAAACAGAGGGAATATCCGGATCGGCTCGGCAACGGTTAAATCTTCATTTCCTTTCGGATTGGCCTGGTATTCAAAGACAATCTGCGAAGCTAGCGATGTGCTGGTTTTCCCGAAAATCCAACCGGTGCACGATGAGATGCCTTACTGGTATGGAAGCATGGGAAAAGGAGTCGAGCGGGTTAACCTCTTTGGAACTGTGCCGTTTTTGCTTCGCGATTATGTCCCTGGCGATTCTTACAAGCATATTGAATGGAAAAAAACCGCCCGTACCGGAACACTGATAACAAAAGTGCCGGCTGAAGAGGATGCGCTCGAAGTGATCGTGCGAATTTCACGAAATGCGTCTGAACAAGCCTTATCCAAGGCGGCTTCTCTCATTGTTCATTTCTCGCGAACACGTGCTCCCTTACGTCTTCAAGGGCCCGGATTGAACATTGGGCCGGGTATGGGCAAGCAATTTGTCCGAGAGTTGCTGACTATCCTTGCGTTGTGGGACACGAATAGGGACCGGAATACCGTTTGCCAAGAAGCAGATGGTATTCTGGTGGAAGTCGATGAATCGGGAAATCTGACCTGGAGCCGGTACGGAGAAGATCATGCGATCCTGGCTCGCTAGTCTTCCATTTTTGAGCAGTTTTTTCGGGAGAAAGAAAGAATTTCCCGGAGGCTTTTTTTTCGTCTCCATTGCTCCGGATCGGTATCGCGCTTTTCGATGGTCTCTGTCTGCTATGGTTGCAGTCTCCATCGCTTCTACGTGCATAGAGAGCGGACTTCACCCGCTCTTCCTCCTGTTGCTTCCGCTGATTGTTCTTGCACTGCTGCGACGCGATTACGGCTCACCTTTTCTCGTATCCGAACGGACCGGATTCGTTCTTTTTGGCATATATCTTGTACTCCTCGTGTGCTTCGCTGTTGTTTTTCGGGGTCGACTCTCACTCCCTTCTCTGATTGTTCATTTCTCTTTCGGAATCCTCATGGTCCGAGTGCTGAATGTCTTAACCGATCGTAATGTCGAGCAGGTGTTTCTTCTAAGTTTGGGACTGATACTCATCAACTGCATCATTACGAACCACATTTTGTTCGGTCTTCTGCTCCCTCTCTATCTGTTCTTGTTTATGACAAGTCTTCTGCTATTTCATGCGGCCCGAAAGGGTAGACTCGCTCAGGATGACCGGGTAACCGGAAGACGGGAACCTGAGAATGTTCCTGCAGGACGCCTGGCGAAGTACACGATTGTGGTGGTAGCCGGTACATTGTTGTCTTTTGTGCTTCTGCCGCGTCCGTTTTTTTCTATGCCGGGATTTAGAATGGCCATGTCGGGAAGCGGGGAATTGAGCAGCATGGCCCAACGGATTTCTTATCGGGAAATGATGGGCATGAGTGATAGGCAGCGTATTGCCTTTCTGGTGAAGCTCGAAGGGGGGACTCTTTCCAAAGAACCCTACTGGCGAGGAAGAGCCCTGGAGAAGTTTGACGGCAAGAATTGGACGGCTGCCGAGGGCAGGAAAGCAGCCGGCAGACCCGTACCTGTAGATTACTCTATTGCCACTGTCTATCAGTTCATCCCGTACAAGCTTCAGACAAATACCATTTATGCCAGCGGTCTTCCCATCAGTGCATTCGGTCGGATGCGGCACCCCCTGTACATAGATCCGACTGGAGAAATCCTCGTCGATTCTCCATTCCTATTCTCGGATTCCTATGAAGTTACTGTCCTGAACAGACCTTTTCCTATGGGTCGAAGATCCGAGATCGTTAATCTGGACAGGACGGGAATCACACCGAAAATTGCGGAATTTGCCCGGCAACTCTCTGCAGGAGCGACTCTGCCGTCCGAAAAAGCCAAGCGACTGGTTTCCGGTTTGAGGGACCATTTTCGGTATGAATTTGAGCCTTCTCCTCCACCTCCGGATGCTCATCCGATAGAACATTTCTTATTTCAGAGCCGCTCGGGACACTGTGAATATTTTGCAGGCGCGTTGTGCTTGCTTCTCAGGGCTGAAGGGATTCCTGCCCGCGTTGTAGAAGGCTTCTCCGGTATGGAACGCTCATCGGAACCCGGTGAATACACGGTACGATTCGCACATGCCCACGCATGGGTTGAAGCCGGTTTGGGAGACGACCAGTGGACGCTGCTCGAACCCACTCCTGCCTCTCGATTGGAAACACAGAGTTATCTTCGGCAGTTTGCAACGGATCTCTATGACACTATTGAGAAAAAGTGGACGAAATATGTGGTGTATTTCGACAGGGGAGATCAACGACGAATCTATTCGGTAATCCAGGAATTGTTCGATTCTGACATAGAATTCGAGGAGATCCGCTCAATTCTTCGGCCATATTTTGTTGTCGCGCTTTGCGGGGCGGTGGGGGCTTTATCTCTATTCCTGGGAGCGTACACGGTTCGCAGGAACCGTCGCCCACCTTCTTCAGTTTATCTTTCAGCTATGCAGGATCTCGTTCGGGCAGGCTTCCTGGATAAGGTGCACCAGTGGCACGAACTCAACGCTATGGAAGTCTCGGAAAACGCTCCACATGTTGCTGAAACGCTGGCGGAGTTTATGCGCACCTACTTTGACGAACGATTCGGCAAGAAAACCTTTTCCATCGGTCGCCTGGAACATGCCCGGAAAAAAATGGTCTCGGATCTCAAGAGAATATCAGCGAAATCTGTAAAGATGAACGCGTCGTGAAGACAGAAGGTCCTGGAATTATTTATAACCACAAGGTTTCTCCATGCTGTAACACGATGAATTCGTCGGATCTGATTCCTTTTTCTTTCTTGGCTTCCTCTAATTTTCGAGGCGGCTCATCCAGGGGCTCGTCGCTGAGCACAAACGTACCCCAGTGAATTCCCACAGACTTCTTGGATCTCACATCCTGGTGTACCTGTACAGCCTCTTCAGGAGAAATATGGTGAGGCCCCATGAACCAACGAGGTTCGTACGCTCCTATGGGAATTGCAGCCAGATCGAAAGGGCCGAGTCTCTTGCCTATTTCTTTGAACAAAGGCGTGTACCCTGAATCGCCTGAAAAGAGAAACTTGAAACTTTCATCTCTCACAACCCAGCCCGACCAAAGTGTTTTATTTCGCACGAAAGGAACTCGCTGGCTCCAGTGGTGAACCGGAACGCAAATGATCTCGAGATGATCCACGATTCGCGTGTCCCACCAATCCATCTCTATGACGTTCGTCACTCCCACATCATGAAACCATTTCTTGAGGCCCAGGGGCACAAAGAACACTGTGTCTGCACCGTTGTGTCTCCGGCGAAGGCGTTTCACCGATTCAGTATCGAGAGAATCGTAATGATCGTGGGAAATGAGAACAAAATCTATAGGAGGTAGATCCTCCAGTGCAATCCCCGGTTGAATCACCCTTTTGGGGCCGGCAAATTGCACCGGAGAAGCGCGTTCGGAGAATTGAGGATCGGTAAGGATATTCTTTCCGTTTAATTGCATCAGGACTGTGGCGTGACCTATCCAGGTGATAGACGGTCTCGTGTTATTGGATTTCAGCGAAGCAGGATTATTACGATACAATTGAAATTGAGGTGGTTCCCGATTGGGGCGATTCGATCTGAATCGTTCCCATTGCCATTTCAAGAAATCAATGAACCCCCTGGAATTTCCGCTGTCGATGTTTCTGAACCCGTTCTCCGTGTGATGAGACCGCAAGTATCCGGATTCTGCATCTGAATCCAAACCGATGCCCGATACCATCGCTATGCCAAGCATGCATATCAAATAAGCCTTTATTTCCATTCTCTTGCCAAACAAGGACATCTGCAGCAGCAAGGAATCTTCTTTATTTCCTCTGATTACCACTGCAGCGATTCTCTGAATCGAAACTGGAGGAGACCGTGTAGATCCGTGCTACGGATTCTCTTCTTGATCGGGACAAGACATGCACGGTTCCCCGTTTTCATCCACCTTCACCAAACCTCTGCGCAGCGCCTCATGTTCGATTATGGTTTCCGCTGGACTCTTCGGGGCTTCTGGAACCATCGACTGAGGCGGTTCGGCCTCAGACTCCCACCAGGGTTCTATGCATTCATCGCTCTGCATCAAAACATCTTCGGGAGGACCGTAGTCAGATTGGCATTTCATGGACTCTCTCTCTTTCCTATAAATGAACGTTGTCAGCAGCGGTTCAAGCCGTGAGCCTACGTCCTCTTTGACAGTGCTTTACAGAAAAAGATGCGAAAAGACGACCGGTGATTCCGAAGTTTTTTTGTCGTGGGGATGCTGAGCCGAGCAAACCGGCATATTTCTGAAGGTGCAAGCGAGTCGATTCACGTGACGGGAGGAGTCGGACTCCGAAGAAGCCCGACCCCGAAATTTTAGTTGCCTTCTCTTCGAGTGCAGGCTTTGGGGTAAATCCTTATCTGCTTGCCATGAGGTCCATGTATCAGCTCGAATTCATTGTACGTGCTGAGATCGTGTAGCACTTCCATGACTTCTGACATGGGGAAAGATCTGTTCTCTTTTCTGAGCTTGGTGATCTGCCTTTGCGAGCCTCCGCCGTTTTCCAATGGCGTGATGACTCCGGAAACAAGGAGGTTGTTGGCCAGTTCGGATTCGATAATGATAGCGGGATGCGGCCGGTTCTTCTGGATGGCCTTAAGCTCCTCTATCGTGGTCACAACCAGTCCGGTCATTGTTTTAACCTCACTAATAGAAGTGCTGTACTGTAAGTAAAACTAAACTATCAGATCTTCCATCAGAAGTAAACCCCGGTTCTGTAAGAAAGACGTGACAAGAATCGCTGGGTACAGAATGACCTAATTTTCCAGCTACATAGATTCGCTGGTGTTTTGCGATCCTCCCTCTCTTGGTATGAGAAACTGGAATATAAAAAGTCCCAGCGAGAATTCTTCTACTCCGTTACTCAACATCTTGACCATCTCTGTTGCTCTCCCAGTCTAGAGGCCCACCGGAGGTCGGTTCCATGATGAGTTGTTCTCGGAGTCGTACTTTCCTTGATGATGATAATAATGTTTCTGGTATTGGTGCTGGGCATGGCAACAGATCGCTGTCGAAAAACAAAGAGGTTCTTCCCATGGTACGCTTAGACCCGGGGGGATCACCGATTGTTGCGCCACAGGTAAAGAGAGTAATATTAATACAGCGATTCAGATCATCCGGGAAGTCCACGGGGTGACAGGGAGATCAATTGCTTGTACTGGTACCGCCTAAGGTATTCACAAGATTAGTGAACTCTGAAATCGTTGTGATATACTGTTCCATGAAGATACGCAGGTCTCGAACATACGTCTTTGGAACAAAGAGCACATCGTACGGCTTAACCAAAATTGCCGAACTCATATCGCCGACATCAAGAATTTTCTTTAAATCGAGACGCCTTCCAATTGGCTTGCCATATATATTCTTTGAAATAAGGATTACGCTGGTGAGATCGGCTGAATCCGAAATATGCCCCCCTGCAAGAGCCAAAGCATGGAGCGCAGTGATCGGCTGAGTAACCTGATAAGCACCGGGGTTACGGACTTCACCCATGATGTACACCCGTCTCGAATTTGCCTGCTGAAGAGAAAGAGATGCAACGGCGTGTTCCAGGACACTCTCCCTGTACAGACGATTTACCGTATTCTCGACTTCCCTGACAGTGTAACCTGCACACATCACCCGATCCTTCAGGAGAGGCAAATCAATGGTTCCATCAGGTTTGACTACAATCTGCTTTTGACTGCCGGCTGTGAGAGTAGTAAGCGATTGAACCAGCTTATTCACTTTTTCATAGAAACTCACCACATGGACGGTCACGAGCTGATAATCCTTGAGTTCTCCTCGGGCATCGTCCTTGCTAAAAATATTGGTTTCCAGAAACTTCTCTTCAATGCGTTTTGCCAGTTCCTGGGGCGACAGCCCTGCTGCGCGAACATCTCCTATGGCTTGAAGAGTGATCATGCCGTCAGGTCGAATAATCACATCTTCATTCAGTTGCGGGTCCAAAATGAACTTAACTTTGATCTGATCCAGTGTGTCCAGTTTGAAGCTTCCGGGTGGAACACTCCATTGCGGCTGAAAGAGAAGTGATAGTTGATCGTCCGGTCCGAGCCGATAATTTCTGCATACAATATCAAACGCTTCTGCGAGATCGGTTACTTGGGGAGTCTTTTGTGGGCCCGGGGAAGGTCTGAATGGCGATGGCATGAGACCGATGCAACTCGACAGCAGAATGCAAAGGATGCCTACCATCGCAACATGAGTAATTCGTGATAACCTCTTGTAATTATACATTTAAGAAAAGTATCCTTAACCCATTACACAAAAAATGGAGGATTCTGGCTTCGGATGTCCTTCTTCACGATCCTCCATAAAAGTGCGCAGTGCTTCCATACTTGCTAACAAAATGCAACACGAAAAATCTTTAATGCGATTAAAGACCTAAATTCATACAAGTAAGTTCGTCACTCTACGCCACTTGATAATACATGGGAAAGTACCTTAAAGTCAAGGACTTTTCGAACGTTGTCACTGGAATATAGCTACAGTCATTACAAAGTCCTATGGTCGAACAGTTGACTTCATGGGCCCTGTATCCTATTATATTGTCTCGGAATGCGGAAGGGCGATCGGCACAATTCGCCCCTCTGCGCGTTACGTTTTGACGATGGCGCGAACAGAATACCGCTTCGAGACAGAAATCACTCTCAGTGGCTAAACCGTCGGTCTGGTTAGGTCTCGCTCAGAAACAGCGGTCTGCCGGTTTGAACTCCATTCCTGGGAAGAAATACATGAGCTCACATTTATTGTTCCCTCCAGGTCCGGGAGCGGACAGAACGAGGATAGTGTATGAAGCTGATGGGCTGAAGCATGAATCATCAGCACCATGTCAACTGAATTGCCCCGCAGGTATCGATATTCCCTCGTACATTGCCCTCATAGGTCAGGGCAAATACGAGGAAGCTATAGAAATTATACGTGAAGACAATCCGTTCCCCTGGGTATGTGGACTCGTTTGCCCCAATCCCTGTGAATCCTGGTGCCAAAGACGCTATCTCGACAAAGCGCTCTGCATCAAGGATCTTAAAGGACTCGCTGCCAAAATGGTTTTGGCGGGGGGTCAGTACAAGAATCCCGAGCCAAAGAATCGCTTCAAAGAAAAAATTGCTGTCATAGGATCTGGTCCTGCCGGTTTAACAGCCGCCTATTATCTTGCCATAGAGGGATATGGAGTAACCATTTTTGAGGCACTTCAACATCCCGGCGGTATGATGGTGACAGGTATCCCGGAATATCGATTGCCCCGAGATCTGGTCAATCGCGAGATCGACGCGATAAAAGCAATGGGAGTGGAGATACGAGTCAACACCCCTGTTGGAGGCGACTTGACTTTGGACCACTTGAGAAAAGAAGGATTCAATGCCTTCTTCCTGGGTATCGGAGCATGGGAAAGCAGCCGACTCGGGATCCGTGGAGAACAGGAATTTCCTCAAGTGATCGATGTGTTGACGTTTCTCAGGGACGTTTCTTTCGGCCGGAAAGTGAAGCCGGGGGACAGAGTTGCAATTATCGGCGGAGGAAACGCTGCAATTGACGCAGCGAGAACCTGTGTGCGACTGGGGTGCTCTTCGGTGAACGTTCTGTACAGAAGAACACGATCGGAGATGCCGGCCCATTTTGAGGAAATAGTGCAGGCGGCCGAGGAAGGAGTGCATTTTCATCAGCTCACTATCCCAACTGCAATAGTTGGTACAAACGGAATGGTGAAAGCAATCGAATGCATCATGGCAGGACTCGGGGAACCTGACGAAACAGGCCGTAGAAGACCTGTACCTCTGCCCGATTCGGAATACGACATTCCGGTGGATGCGGTGATATCTGCCATAGGTCAGAGACCGCATGTGGCAGACCTTCCCGGATTGGGCAATCTGGAATTATCCAGAGGACAAACGATCAAGGCAATGCCGTATTCCCTTCAGACCAGTATTCGCGACGTGTTCGCCGGTGGAGATGCCGTGACCGGTCCAGCTACTGTCGTTCAGGCAATCGGAGCCGGCAAGAAGGCTGCACAAGCCATTCATTGTTTTCTCAGAGGCGAATCGCTCCCGCTACGGACTGTTCCTCGTCCTCGCCGTATGGTTGCTCCCATACGTATGACGTATCAGGACAAAGCTTTCATTCAGCGCCAGGAAATACCGCTCATAAACTTGTACCGCAGGATGACTTCTTTCGATCGTGTCGAGCTCGGTCTGGATGAGACCGCTGCACAGCAGGAAGCAAAGCGGTGTATGCGCTGTGATGTGTGCGAACGTTGCGGAAAGTGCGTCGAAGTATGTGCGGAGGTTCTCAGGGAACCTGCGATCAGATTTTATCATGCAGGTGAGAATTCTCTCATTCTTAAGGACTACGTTCACGGTCTACCCCATTGCATCGGATGCGGCACGTGCGTCAACATCTGTCCGACCGGTGCTCTCCAAATGGAAGAACATGGCGGCGAACGCCTGTTGCTGATGGCGGGAACCATCATCAACAGAGTGAGGATGCAGGAGTGCGAGGGATGCGGAAAGTTTTTTGCCCCTAAAGTATTCCTTAAACAGATTGGTAAGAGAATCCAATTGCCCGAATATGACCACAACGAACGTTTCTGCTCCGACTGCAAAAGGGTACGGCACGGACTGAGAATGTCCGGCGCAGCAGCTCAAGAATAATGCGCTTAGAGCGATTGCCCGGTCCTTATCCTGCGCTCGAATATAAGATATTAGTTGGGACCGCCGTCCCAGTCGGTCCATCCTATGGATATCATTCATTAATATTGGAGATGTGCCGGCACGGAGGCACGGCACCCACCAAAATTCCTAATCTTCAATCGGACACTGATTTTATAGGAATTGCTGTACATCGGACCATTTGAGGAGAGCCGATCCAAATCAGGTAACTCATACCATTTCGCAATTATGCATATGAGATGGCGCAGGCTGAGGTGTTCTGAGCGGAGTGATTAGACGGCTTTGCGTCGTCCGGAGCGAAGGATACCTCCAGCCTGCCAGATTACAAAAAGAAAAGCGAATCGGTATCAGTCGTTCTTGGAACGGGATGCGTCACAATTGTCGATCCGGTGGGTTCCTGTGAATGGTTATTAGAAGCGGTTAAAAATCATCATATACATGAAGAGCATTCCTGCGACGAATCCAAGAATGAATCCATCAAAGGTATGTAGTGCTGCAAGCATCGGTGTCTCCGTTGTTTGGGCAACGAGCCGATACCTGACCGTGTTGAAACGAACCGCGGTCAGGATCGAGCTATGCTACCTCTGTTAATTCGTATGGGAACATAGACGGGCTCCGAAATGCAATCCAAACAGGATTTGCTCACGCTGTCGATAAAATTCGCGTCTCGCGTTCCCAATGGCAGAATCGTATAACAGTAGAAAATTTGTTCCCCACCACCACATGCCCAGTAATAAAACGGCACCCACAGAGTGAATCCTGACTTTTGATAATTAAGGAAGATTACATCCTTCAATTCATCGATCTTCGCGTGAATCTCGTCCAGCGAAGTCACATACCCCGTGCACGTTGCAGAAGCCTCAGCCGCTCCACACAAACTTAACACAATGACCAGCACGAGAAAATATCTGAGCATTTTATCTCCTTTTGATAAACAGCGACTTCTGCACCGACCCTCACGAAAGAACCGGACTCGTTTGAGTCAGAACACTGCGACTGGCATTTCTTGGAGTAATTAATCAGTCCCGCGATCTGTACCAGATCCCGTTAAGGCATGTTGAGAGAAACGGTCAAGATTTGTAGGGACTAGGAATTGTCAACAACAATAAATCAAAGAAACAAAAAAATAAAGACAAAAATTGTCAACTCAGTATAACATCTCCACACCAAAAGTCAAAACAATTAAAGCAAGTCAAATCAAATGGTTATCAACAAAAAGGCCTTTTTGTGTACGGATGAAAGGGAAGTAGGCCGGGATATGGGCAAAAACTGCCCTTCTGATTTTCCTATGAAAGTGCTGGAACATTTCTCGGAATGTTGTGAAACACTGCCCTAAGTGACTGTTTAGTATTGCGAAATACTTATTTGCTGCAGTATTGAGAATGCAGACCCGGAATACCGACGTCAACCGGACAACGCGTCTAACGTCTGCTCCCAAACCCTCTTCTCGCTTTTCTAAAGAACCATTCAAACCGAAAAACGTACGTGGGTCAGGTGTCTACCGGAAATGGGCTTCTACTTTACTTGACCAATGTACATTGGTGAGTTAAATTTGGACCTTCACAAGTGGCTCTTCAAGCGTGCTTCGACGTATTTAGTCCCCTGTGACGCCTTGTCGGGGAGTGGCAGCGGGTTCTTTGTGTGAAAGGGCAACCATGCAATGACCGACCGGCCCGCATTTCCGGAAGAACGGCTCGATTTCGCCCAATTCCGGGCCGTTATGGGCAGGATGAGTGACCATGAAAACACCGATGGACCAACTGGTGAAGGCTTTGCTTGACGGCGACCAGGTTCAGGCGATTGCCGAAGCTAGAAGACTTCGTGGCACAGGAGTCGAAGACGAGCGGATAGTCACTGAGGGGATGGAAGCGGCGATGCAGCAATTGGACGGTAAGTGCACAATGGAGCAGTTCAACTTGCTGGAAATCATGCTTACCGGAAGGGCAGTGATGGGAGTCATGAAAGAGCTGTATCCTGCCGGCGCTACTTCACTTCGAACAAAGGGAACTGTTGTAATGGCGAGTCCGGAGGGGGACGTACACGACCTGGGGAAGAATATCCTGAAAGTCTTGTTGATGGCAAAAGCATACCATGTCGTGGACTGTGGCAAGGATTGCCCCACAGACAGACTGATCGAAATCGCGGAGCGAGAAGGCGCACGTGCTGTTGCGGTCAGCGGTTTGATATCCAGCCTGATCCCTCAGGTGAGACAGATCAGGGATGAAATGCGCAGCCAGGGACTCGGTCATATTAAGGTGATGGCGGGCGGGGCAGCGTTGAAGCAAGCCTCCGCCGAGAGCCTGAACGTTGATTTCGTCGCCCAAACCGCTTTCGATGGCGCACGATATCTTGATCGCGTTGTCGAAGGTGAACAATGAACAGCATCGAACGAATCAAGGCGGCGGTGAATTTCCAACCTCCGGATCGCGTGCCGGTGATCGGTCAGGTTTTCGGTCATGCTGCTGTCCTGGCAGGAGTCCCTGTGGGCGAATATGTCCGGAGTGGGGAACTGCTGGCGCGATGTCAGATTCAAGCGCTGAAACGCTACGATTACGACGCTGTCTTTGCTTTGATGGATGCAAGTGTTGAGACTGAGGCCGCGGGTTCTGTCCTGACCTATCGAGCAGACCAGTATCCAATAGTCAGGACCTACGCTCTTTCTGATGGGACTGACCTTGAACGGCTCTCGGTACCCGATCCTCGCCGAGCGGGGCGCATGCCGGATCTGCTGAAAGCGTTGGGCATTATGCGGCAAGAGGTAGGAGATGACGTGTTGGTAGTCGGTTGCGTGGTGGGACCGATGACCGTGGCGACCCAATTGCTTGGTATCGAAGCAGCCCTGTACCTGGCGGTGGATGAGCCTGAACGATTTTCCCGTTTGCTGGACTATGCCACGGAGGTCGCCCTTCAGTTCGGGATTTCACAGATCGAAGCAGGTGCACATCTGCCTCTGGTTTTCGACCCGTCCTCTTCGGAAGCGGTCATTCCGTACCAGTTCTTCCGCGACATGGTACTCCCTCGTCTCCAGAGAGTGTTCCAAACCTTCAAACAGGCGGGGGCTGTAGCCAACTGGCTCCATATTGCCGGGCCGACCCATGGCATCTTACCCTTTTATCCACAGGCCGGAGTGGACATCGCGAATATTGACTGCGAGGTTAATCTGCTGGATGCTCGGAGCGCCCTCCCTCAGACTTGCCTCGATGGCAACATAAAGTGCCTTGACTTCGTTCAGGCTAATCCTGACGCAATTGCTGCCGAGTCGTCCAGATTGATCGGCCTTTTTGCTGATCGAAGGGGCTTTATCTTGTCATCCGGCTGTGAAATTCCTCTGGAATCGAGGCCGGAAAACATTGCCGCTATGGTTGCGGCAACGAGAGAGAGAAGGTGATTCTCTGCCGACGCTGACCGTCAAATCGGAAAAAGAGGAGCGACGAATCCCATTCAGCCCGGGTCAGTCCCTGCGAGAGATCTTGGACGGGGCCGATGTTCGGGTTCGTGCGGGATGCAGAGGGACGGGGGCGTGCGGTCTGTGCCTCGTGCGGGTTGAAGCAGGTCATGTGGACGAACCCAAGCCAAATGAGAGTACATATCTCAATGAAGAACAACTTACCGAAGGCGTTCGGTTGGCCTGCCAGGTAATTCCCAGGCAAGATTTGCAGATTGTAATCCTTTCTCCCGCTCCTGAATCAGACTGGAGAAGCCTTTCCTCTAGAGAAGGACGATGTACCGCGCGTTTCGCTGCTTTCCCTTTGAGAGAGAAGGAAAAAGATACTTACGGCCTGGCAGTGGATCTGGGAACAACTCACATCAGTCTCTCTTTACTTGACCTTGCCAACGGTGAATGCCTGGCGGGGCGTTATGGCCCCAATCCGCAGATGCTTTTTGGTTCGGACGTTATGACCCGGCTGATCACCGCGTCCGAGTCCTCCGAGCAGGCGGAAGTTATGAGCCGACAAATCGTCAAAGCCATAGGGGAGGCACTGTGGGACATCTCCTCCAGAGAAGGAATCGACCTTCAACGGGTCAAGAGTATTGTCCTGGTGGGAAACACAGCGATGCTGGCGCTGCTATCGGGGCGAAATTACAGTCAGTTGCTTCAGCCAAGCCACTGGACGAGAGCCATTGATTGTTTGCCCAGCCATACGGATGCCTGGGCTGTGGCTTGGAACGTTCATCCCAACGCGAGGATAGAGGTCATACCGCCGTTGGGTGGCTTTGTAGGGTCTGATTTACTGGCGGGCGTTGTGACGACCCGTCTCACCGAAAACGGAGCCGGTTGCCTTTTCATTGATTTTGGTACCAATTCCGAGATAGCGTTATGGGACGGTCAAGCCTTGTGGGTGACTTCTGCCGCCGGAGGGCCTGCGTTCGAGGGAAGTGGCATTGAATGCGGACTTCCCGCGGAATCCGGGGCCATTTATCGCGTAGATGAACAACAAGATGGAATATTTGATTTTGCAGTCATCGGCGACGGTCAAGCGCGTGGCATCTGCGGTTCGGGATTGGTAGACCTTATTGCCAACCTGGTGAAGACGGACAGATTAACCAACATGGGCCGGTTCACATCGTCTATTCCTGGAACTGGATTTGCGCTCGTGGGAGACAAGCCGGGTATCTTTCTGACAAAAAATGGAGTAGATGTTTTTCAGCGAGCCAAAGCCGCGATTGGGACGGGAATACATGTCTTGCTTGAGCGGGCGAACATGGATTACAAAGATTTGCGGCGCCTTTGTGTTGGTGGGGCTTTCGGCAGTTTCCTAAATATTGCCAATGCCCAGCAGATAGGGTTATTGCCCAAAATACAACCAGAGCTTGTCGAACTCTGTGGAAACACGGCATTAGCCGGGTGCGCGGACGTTATGCTATCAGATATTGCTGCTCGACATCTGGCGCTCCTCAGAAATAGTCTAAAGATTGTTAATCTATCCCAGTGTCCTAATTTTGACGACATCTTCTTGGAGCATTTGTACCTCCAGCCATCGCAAGGAGAGTGACGACGAAAACCATATTTCCCGGACAAGCGAATTATCTGGATGCCTTCATCAAGACTGCCCAGTATCTCGCTCGTTTGACGATCCATCAGGATGTGTGGAGCGAGACGAGCAAACTTCTGGTCAATTTTTGGGGCGCGGATCTGGGCGGTTTCGGAGACCGCCGCTCAAACGGGGAAATAGCAGTTTGCCATTGGACGTTCTCCACTGAACTTCGCGAAAGAATGGACCTTGCAGCAGAGGTGAACGAAGAAATCGCCGAGGTCCTTGACAGTGGTTTCCTTAGCTGGCGATTCGTTTCGTCAACACCGGAACCCCTTGTAATAGCCTTTTTGCCCATCTCCCTGGAAAACCAGGTCACGAGAGTGTTGCTTGTGGGGCATAGGTCCTCCGGGTTATTTCCGAAGGATCTGCTCAATATCTACTTGGCTCTCGCCGGTCTTGTGGGAACGACAGCCGAGCGCCTGGCATCGGAAGCGGAACTCAGGAAACACCGCCAGCACCTCGAAGAGTTGGTCCGAGAACGCACTGCCAGATTGACAAAGGCCAACGAACAACTCCAGAGCGAGATCATCCATCGGCATCGGGCAGAGGAGGCACTCCAAAAAGCCCATGACGAATTGGAGGTTCGAGTTCAGAAGCGGACTGCGGAACTGGAGAACGCGAAGGAAGCTGTAGCGACCGAGCGGCAAAAATTATTCGACATCCTGGAAACGATGCCTGTCATGGTGTGCCTGTTGAAACCGGATTATCAAGTCGCGTTTGCCAACCGCGGTTCCCGTGAGAAATTCGGCGAGGATCGCGGACGTCGGTGCTTTGATTATCGTTTTGGCCGGAAAGAGCCCTGTGAGTTTTGCGAATCTTTCAACGTGCTGAAAACCGGCGAGCCTCATCACTGGGAATTCATAGGTCCGGAAGGCTCCATTATGGATGCCTACGACTTCCCCTTTGTAGACACCGACGGCTCCGTCCTCGTCCTTGAGGTCAATATCGACATCACCGAACGCAAGCGAGTAGAAGATGCTCTCAAACAGACACTCGCGGAACTGAGCAGGTCGAATGAGGACCTTCAGCAATTCGCTTATGTGGCTTCTCACGATTTACAGGAACCTTTGCGAACTGTAGCGAGCGCTCTGCAACTGTTTGAGAAAAAGCATAGAGGGAAATTCGACAAAGACTCCGATCAACTGATCGACTTTGCTGTTGATGGCGCAAGAAGGATGAGGGCCCTGATACAAGATCTTCTGGCATATTCCCGCCTTAACACTCGGGGGCAGGCGTTTGGACCTGTGGATATGAAGGAAGTCTTGAACCAGTCTATAAAGAATTTGAGAAGTCTCATAGAGGAGAAAGGTGCGGAAATAACCTGCAATCATATGCCAATACTTATGGGCGATCCGATTCAACTGATTCAGCTTCTGCAGAATCTTATCGGAAACGCCTTGAAATTCGGACCTGCCATATCGCCGAAGGTCCATGTGTCCGCACAACAAAATGGAAACGAATGGATATTTTCGGTAAAAGACAACGGGATAGGAATTCAACAAAAGTACTTTGAACGGATCTTCGTCATTTTTCAGCAGTTAAGCAAGAAGGGGCCTTTTCATGGGACGGGAATAGGACTGGCAGTAGTTAAGAAAATTGTGGAACGCCATCACGGGCGGGTTTGGGTGGAATCCGAAGTTGGGACCGGTTCCACCTTTTACTTTACTATTCCCGATCGTATGGAAAGATGATAGAAACAAGTTCATGAATGAGAATGGTCCCAGTGGACAGGAGGATGAGAGTATGATCAAGAAATCCATCATGATTTTTGCAGTTCTTGCCATGCTGGCATTTGGTGCTTGCACGTGTTGGGCTTACACGGCTAGCAAGTGGCCGGTTCCCGGTATACCGAATACCGTGTTCGGTCCTGGTTCCGCCATGCCTGGAAATACCGCATACGGCGCATACGGTGGTTACGACGGATACGGGGGCTATGGCTCATACGGCTGGTACGGGTATCCGGGACATTACGGCGCACATGGTAGAGGTTACTATGGAAGAGGCTGGCGTCGGGGCGGATTCTGAAGTAAGAGAGAGAAGATTTATTCCTCTCCCTTGGTTTGTCTTTGATCGTCCCGGAAGTGGCGGCGGCGCAGGTGGTGCAACTGGTGGAGTTCCTGGCGGGAGCTAAGCGAAGCAATCGCGTGAAATTAAGCGCCTGAGTCCCAGGCGATTGCCACGTCGCTGCGCTCCTTGCAATGACAATCATCTGTTTTCTTTGATGGTTTATGCCTGTGAGTTCGTAAATGCATCTTCGGTCAGGCCTAGGGCCAGTCCCATCAAGATGAGCAGGATGTTCTTATTTTATGTGCATATAGTCAGTGCTAAAAATTCTGTCGCTTATCCCGCGTGTGAATTACGGGATATTGGTAGGGACCGGCGTCTCTGCCGGTCCATTCTATCGATATCATTGATCATATTGAAGATGTGCCGGCACGGGGGCACGGCACCCACCAATATTCCTAATCTTCAATCGGATACTAATTTTGGCATTTACTATAAATGCGAAATGCTGTTACGAGAAGCTTTCCTGACCGATCTTCCTACCTTGATTGCACATAGGTATGAGTTTCTCTGTACGGATCTCAGAATTCAGAATTCTTACTGCAATTCGTCTTTCCAGAATTTCAACCACATTCCCGATACCTTGCCCGAGGAGTCGAAAACAACCCGTATTTCCGGCTGTTGAGATTTTGAGTAAACTCCTTTGAAACGGTAAATCGTTCCTCTTGGGAACAAAAAGCGTGGCTTCAAGACTTCCACAAGTTCCATTCCTCGATAATCACCGAAAATCGACCTGATCTGCTCGAAAGCTTGACGTTGCATCTGGGGAGTCAATCCCTTCTGCATTTCGGGCGTGAATTCACTCGATAGCGGTTCGAATTTGCTCTGCTGCCAGTTGGCATAAAGAGAATCGGTGATCTGACGGGATTTTGCCACGTATTCGCGGTTGATTCTGTCTTCTGGCACTCTTACGAATAGAATGGATGATGCTTGAGAAAGTTCGCCGAAAAAAAGGATTACAGCGATCGAACACAAGATCGCCCTGGAGATTTTCATCTTAAGCATGGATTTCCTCCGATTCGGGGTCGTGCTCATGTACTTTCAGGATTAGAAAGTCGGAAGTTGTGCAATTTTCCCGCGATAGTGGTGTTCCTCGACGAGTTGAGGTTCTCTTTCACATGGGCATGCATTCAAAAACCCCTTATTCGATCGAGAAGACAGCGTAACTTTTGGTATGCCTCCGAACCCGTCCGCACTATAATGAACACTATATCAAAATCGATTTCGGATTTGGTTCAAAAATGTTCCACCCTAGCCTTCATAGACATGCGATTTAGGGGCTGAGCCTTTGCTCGACGACATCATGAAAGACGAAGAAAAAACAAAAGATCAGTTAATTCGAGAACTCCGGGATATCCGCCGACGATTGACAAAATTGGAAGCCGCTGCAGGGGATCAGTCCGCCGTCCCGACTCATGTTCCGGATCCACAGCGAACGACCGAGCTGGTTTGGGACCCGGATGAACAAGTCCCGGTTCTCGATGAAGCGGGTCAGGACGAACAGTTGCCAGTGCCTTTCCCGAACGCTTCAACGATTTCTGCCCCTGAATCGGATGAACCCCAACGCAAAAGCGTGACGGAAACGGGAAGTTTCGACGTCAGGTGGATCACGATGGCTTCTTTCGGGAAGCTCATTCAAGTAATACCCATGCCGATTTTACTGGTGGATGAATTCGGGACCATAGAATTCGCCAATAATGCATTCCTGAAACTCTGTCTCGTCTCTGACAAGCCGCGATCTTTCTTTTCGCTCTTTGCAGAAGATTCGGATGCAGTAAGAGACATGTTCATCAGACTCTTGACCGAAAGAAGACCTCAGTTCCGAGAAGGCCTGATTGGCAAAGGAGAAAGCAAACTCTGGGGCAGAATGCATCTGAGATCGATGAGGTTCGGGCATCAGCGGACAATTCTTGTGTTGCTCGAAGATTTGACTGCAGTGAAGCACGAACTCATTCTGAATAAGAAATATCGAGCTCTTGTAGACATATTCCCGATAGGAATAGCAGAATTCGCGCTGGGGCGTCAGGTCAAGCCTGACCACAAAGAGGATGAACTGCTCGATCTTGTGTTACGTGCCAAAATTACTGAAGCGAACGGAACATTTGCCACATTCTATGGATTGCAGAATGGTGAGGAACTGAAGGGAATATCCCTGAATACAATACTACCCCGAGATCACGTGCATTATCTGGAAACTTGGATCGAGCAACAATTTGCGGTCAAATCGTTCGAGACTGCAGAGACAGGTCCTGACAACACAGTCAGGTATTTCGAAAACACCCTGGTAGCAAGTTTTCAGGAAAAAGGGCTGGTCAGGTTTTGGGTGATGAAACAGGACATCTCGGAACGCAAACGAGTCCAGGCAGAACTGGTGGAGAAGATCAGGACGATTGACGAGCTGTACGAACACATCGTTCAATCCCGAGAGGCAAAAGTGCTTGCGGAACATACTGCAAGGGTGGCACACGAATTGCGTCAGCCTTTGACCATAATCGGAGGATTTGCTCGACGAATGGCAAAGGAGTCCGCAACCGGCAGGTTCGATCCGGTAATGAACAGCGACAATTTTCAGATCATTATCAAAGAAGTTGCGAGGTTGGAGAAAATTCTGAGGAGACTCATAGATTTCACAAAACATGATGCAGTCAGTCTCCGGAAAGTGAATCCGAATAAGCTGATAGAATACGTTGTAGGAATTAACACATGGATAATACGAGAGAAGAACCTGTTGGTGGAGCTGGACCTCGAAGAGGATTTGGGGCAGTTACTGCTGGACCCGGAGAAATTCGAAGACATGGTCCGGAATCTACTGGCAAGCTCGTTGGAAGCTTCTCCTCCCCATGAGTTGATTCATATCAGCACGAGGGTAACAACTCCCGGCGAGAAAGCGCAGCGCACTGGAGAATTGGAATCCAAATCCTATTTCCAACTAAAGATACACAATAAAGGCGAGCCGATTTGTTCGACGGATCTGGAAAAGGCGTTCGATCCTTTTGTTACGACAGAAGGTATTCGAGGTGCAGTCGGATTCGCTCTGGCCAAGAAGAGCATCGAGGATCATCGTGGATCTATTTCTCTTACTTCGGACGCAACCGGGACACTGGTTACGGTTTGGCTTCCCATGAATCCTTTGCATCAGGAACGATCGCGTGGAGATTCCCGCAGTCTTTGAACACTTTCATTGTACGGTTTAGGAACGTCCGAACTGATTCCTTGCTGCGGACATGTCGCATGGTACGAGGGAACTCATATATGCTGATTTGAGTTTTTCTATACGGGTAATCGAATCCATCAGCCTCGACTCGGGAATCTCTCCGGATTGCAGAGCTTCGAATATACGTTGACGAGCACGAAAAGCTTTCTCAGGATTGTTGCAGATGAGAAGCAAATCCGCTCCTGCAGTAAAGGCCATAGTACATGCATCTTCAACGGAATAGCGGTCTGCAACGGCTCCCATGTCAAGATCGTCAGTAATCACGATCCCGCCATAGGAGAGTCTCTCTCTGAGCAGTCCGTTTAGGATCGCACCGGACAGGGTCGCAGGCAAGAGCTTATCCATTGATGGATACAGTACATGGGCAGTCATCATCATCTCAACCTGCATTTTCGCGGCGGAGCGGAACGGAACCAGATCCAGGCGCTCAATCGATTCAAATTCCCTCGTGTCCATGGGCAGGTCCACATGTGAATCGACAAGCGTCCCGCCATGTCCGGGAAAATGCTTGCAACACGGGATAATCCCTTTGGAACGGAACTCATGAATAACAGTAGTCCCCAAACGAGCCACTTTGTCGGGATCGAATCCGAAGGATCTGTCTCCGATGACCGATGAAGTCAGGTTTTCGGGACTGCCGATCACGTCCATCACAGGAGCGAAGTCAAGATTGAATCCTGTAAGCGTCAGCTCTTCAGCCGTTCTGCGAGCGAAATGACGCACCGAAGCTTCCGGATCGGGACGCGAAGAGAGTTCGAGGGCAGGCGGAAATTCTGTGAATCCCTCTTTCAGGCGGCGAACACGGCCCCCCTCCTGATCCACTCCTATGAAAAGGCCATTCGAGGCGCGCCCGAAAACCTGGAGGTCGTGATTCAGTTGCGCTACCTGCATGGGAGACTTGATGTTGCGGGAGAAGAGAACTACTCCCGAGGGGTTGAGGTCTTTCAGAAACGACTGGAGTTCGCGAGAAAACTCAGTTCCTCTGAAACCGAGAATGAAGAGTCTGCCGATATCTCTAAGGTTCATGAGACCTGTCTTCACCGGAGCTTTACATCAGAAATAACTGTGTAAACCGGGGAGGTAATTTACGCCGAAATACGTGAATAAGACTGCACCGAATCCAATAATCGACAATAATGCGGTCTTGCGTCCTGTCCAACCTCTCGTCAGACGAGCATGGAGAAATGCGGAATACACGAGCCATGTGATGAGCGACCACGTTTCTTTGGGATCCCATTGCCAGTAGCTTCCCCAGGCATAATCCGCCCAAGCGGCACCGGTGATAATTCCAATGGTAAGCATGGGAAATCCTGCAAGAATTGACCTATACACTATCTCATCGAGCGTCTGCCGCCTTGGCAGGTGCCTGGCAAAAAAATCAGATTCTCTTGCCATTAACAGCAGAATCGCAGCCACAAAGGAAACGGCAAAGCCCGCATACCCCAGAAAACAGGTGATCACGTGAGCAATCAACCAGTTTGACTGCAGCGCTGGGATCAGGGGCTTAATACTGGGGTCCATGAGAGAAGTGGATGCAAGCACCAGGGTGACCAGGGGCAATCCCAGCAAGACCAGCAGGTCCATATCGAATCTGAAACGTGCGACGATGAGAGCAAGCGCTATGCACCACGCAAAAAATACCAGAGACTCGTAAAGATTCGAGAGAGGCGCATGGCCGATACCCATTTGGTAGGACTCAATCCACCTGAGGCCTATGGCCCCGGTATGAAGTGCGAATACAAAGATCAGCGCCCCTAAAAGATACCTTTTTATTGTCTTTGTTTGCGATCCGGACACTTGAGCAATGAGATACAGGACCGAACAGGCCAAGTATCCGAAAGTAACGTACGTAATCAGTTCGATACTCTTCATAGTTGATTCCAGCAAGAGTCTCCTATTTCATTTTGGTCTGCGGAGAGCGAGACTGCAGAGTTCCTCGTATGATTTCCTCTACGGACTTTCGGAATTCTTTTCTCATACTTCTACTTCTGCAGGAAACGCGGATAGCAGTACGAGTTTCCTCTCTCGTAAGAGTGAGGTTGATTCGGCGAAAATTCGTGAACAGCGTAAGGAAAAATCCTATAACGAGTAATCCACATCCAATCCATACAACGAGTGTACCCGGATCGTACCCTACCTGAAGCCCCGTCGCATACAACGGGGTGTAATCGGCAAAAGCTAGCTGGACGTCTCCAAGTTGCACCGGACCGGTCTTCTTGTATACACGGAGGGAACGAGGATTTTCTCCTTGCTTATTCACCGCCAAATCCACTCCGGCTCCGCGCTGCGTGGTCCCCGGGTCGAGGCTCATCAGACGAGCTTCGTAGTCTGTCCCGGGAATCGTCTGGGTACTTTGAGGACGAAGCAGCAGATCGGACTTGTTCGAGTCCGGTCCCGTAACGGTCAGTCTCACTTCTTTCACATCGACAACCCGGTAATCGGATTGAAAGAGGGAAATCCCTTTGTAGGTGAGAGGATGATTCACGAGAATGGATCCACTGCGCACTTCTTTGCCGTTTTCTAATATTCTTACGTCACTTCTGAACTCTTTGGGTTCTCCGCTGGGATACCGGGTCAGAGAAAAGGCCGTCACAGAGATGGCAAAGGGAAGTGTTTTGGTTTCTCCCGAATTCAGCGAGAATTGCTGTGCGGATGAGCCTTCCTTTATCAAAACATGTCCGCGGTATCCGTAAAAAAGACCTATGACACCACCCAAGAGGATCACAATTATAGCTATGTGGATAAGGGGAAATCCAAGGAGATATATTCGATCTTTAATCCACACGAATTCATCGCTTTTTGCCGAGCGCTCCGGCTCACGATTCATGAATGTATTCAGTTTGGGAAGCAGAATTTCGATGAGCTTCGCAGGGGACCTGGTATCAGCTAGCTTAAGGCTAAAGGTACTTCTTCGGGATCTTCCTTTCCACTCACCAGGGATTGCCGGGAGTCTCTCAATTAAGCACCCGAGGAGGTTTAAAGACAGGAGAACCAGCAAGAAAGAGAACCACCAGCTCCTGTACACATTGTTCAAGTCCAATATCACAATCAGTCTGGACGAGAATGAAGTAACCGGACCTATCTCATGTGTCTGAGGAACAATGGTTCCGACAACCGAGCCTGCTGCAAGGAGAAAAAGAAGAACAATAGTGGTCCGGGCGGATGTGAAGAACCCGCCGATACTGGATATGATGGAACCCTTCTCCTCAGTGGAAGAAGAATTCCCCGCAACTCTTCCCTTCATATATGGATCGTCTCCCCTAACGGATGAATTCGTTTACTTTCGGAACTGCAACGCCCTTTTGCATTTTTATGAGCGCGCGGCTTTACTCCCTGAAGTTATATCACTTTTGTCCGAACACAACAAACCTTCACACCCTATGAAACGTGCAGAAAATGACGATTAACCATGTTACCGGGGTATGGACGATTCCTCCTGCCGGGTGTTCACCAAAGTATGGTCCTGGATAAACCTGTCGAGGAACCCTTCAAGGACAGCACGTACACGACCGGGCACTTCCGTAATTACGGAAAATCCTACGGACCCGAGTTCCCAGGTCGCTGCACTCGTGGAGACAGTAGCCTCGCGAACAATTGAGACCTCTTGTCTCAACTGTAAATCGAGAGAATAAAAATGACCGGCGAGAAACTTTATCGTATTGATGCTTACGTAAAGCCAGGGGTGATCCGCCGAGGCACGCCATTCTTCATCAGTCAGGATCTTTATGTCTGTGGCAGAAAGCTTCGATTCCACAAGAGACTTAAGGTCGTTTGCGGTCAGACCGTCAGCTTCTATATCGGCTTTCAATGTTTCGACGATTACGAATACCCCCTCCAGCCCGTGAAGGGTTTCCCGAGTGTATTCCGTCAGATCCATGCATAAGCCTCTTTCCCACCGTACTTTGGTACGGAAGAGATTTCCCCGTTCCAGACGGCAAAACATGTGGCCGGTCAGTATCACTCCTCATACATCAATACCGAGATATCTGCAAGCATTCGCAGATATCGACTATCGAGGTAGAAGGAACCGGTGCTAACGGAACACTGGTGATCTGAATGGATGCGTTCGCCACCCGACACATAGGGAAATGCGCCTGAAACGGTGAACGCGGATTTATGAAAGCTCTCGTAATTCCAGCCTTTAAAGGTTGACAAGCCCCGAGGACGATTCTAGAATCGACTCGGTGATTTCTCAAGTCTTCCCTCTCTTTATTACACAAGCCCCTGCAAAAAGAAGGTATTCATGAACGATAAGCAATACGTCATCGACGATCTCAGCGCCAACGAAAGCTGGCGCATTTTCAGGATAATTTCGGAATTTGTCGACGGGATAGAGCACTTGCAGGAAATATATCCGGCGGTTTCCGTGTTCGGCTCTGCCTCCATCACCGAATCCAGCCCTGTATACGAATTGGGGAGAAAAGTCGGTCGCCTGCTGGCGGAAAGCGGCTTCTCCGTAGTAACGGGAGGAGGTCCCGGCGCTATGGAGGCTGTCAATCGAGGCGCATTCGAGGCCAAAGGTAAATCGGTCGGTCTCAATATCCAACTCCCCAGAGAACAAACAGCGAATCCCTACACGAGCATCAGCATCGATTTCCGGTACTTCTTTGTGCGGAAGGTTATGTTTGTCAAGTATGCGGTCGCATACATTATTCTTCCCGGAGGATTCGGAACTATGGATGAGATGTTCGAAGCTCTCACTTTGATTCAAACGAATCGCATAAAGCCGTTTCCGGTAATTCTATTAGGAAAGGATTACTGGAAGGATCTCATCTCATGGATCAAGAAAACCATGTTAATGAAGCATCGTATGATCTGCCCTGACGACATGGAACTGCTTCAGTGTGTTGACGATCCTGCCGCTGCAGTTGCAGCTATAAAACGTATCGTCATATTGTGAGGGATTGTAAGGAGAAATTGTGCAGAGTAGGGCAGGTGGTATGAAGAATTCGGAGGAAACCAGAGGTTCCCTCCGCACTGAATTACTATTCCCCCAAATCAGATCTCAATTGTATCCCATGGGACCGTATCCGAAGGCCGGTGCTTTCTGCATAGGACCAGGTTTGCATTTGGTCACCGGAGGCGGACCGCACGGAGGTGCCAGGGGCATACATCCCTGAGGTGCACAGAAATTCTGCTCGCACTGTTTCTTGGAAAAAGCGCTGCCAATCATTCTGAAAGGAAACGTGATAACAGAGAACAATTTTGCAATCGGGTTGAAACCTTCCTCAGGTCCGCATGAAGGCGGAGGACAGGGCTGAGGGAAACAGCCCGCCATGGGCCGCGGACCAGCCATAGCAGGACCCGCCATTGGAGGCATCATGCCCGGAGCCGCATTTCCGTAAACAGGCACTTTCAATGGTGGCGGACACACTCCCGGGCCACAATAGGATGCCTGAGCAGAAGCTATTATGAGGAACGGGAACACCAACACAAGACCAACGCATATGAGTCTGTAAACCATACCCATACTCCTTTGAAAAAAAGATAAATAAACCAATCTGTTTTCAAACTTTATAAACCTACATTATCATTTTTGAGGTAAGTGGTCAATACAAAGGAGCCTGAATCTGGGAGGATAATTCGTTTAAGTGATAAAAAACATGAGTTCGATTTCGACATCAACTTTAAGCTTTGTTGTGTTTGATACAAAAATAATTTAATGCATATGGCAACTTGTATCAATATGCTAAAGTAGTTTATTAACTATTTGACGGCTCCACGAGCAGCGCGCTCTCCACTTGCCCAGCCTCTATTTTGTCCACTTGATCCTGGCGCATGATACCGTATACTTGTACCTCAATTCTCGAATGGTTCATGGTGCGAGGACATTTCATGTGTGCTCAGGATGTAGATATCATTGTCGTGGGAGCCGGTCATGCCGGGTGCGAGGCGGCTCTGGCGTGCGCCCGGATTGGGCTTTCCGTATGGATGTACACCCTCAATGCCGATACCGTGGGGCTGATGCCCTGTAATCCATCTATTGGAGGGCTGGGAAAAGGACACCTGGTCAAGGAGATCGATGCACTCGGCGGAGAAATGGGCAGGGCGGCAGACGCCTCTTGTATTCAATATAAGATCCTCGGTACCAGTAAAGGTCCTGCGGTGCAGGGATCCCGGATGCAATGCGATCGACTCGATTACTCCCTGGCGATGAAATCGGCAGTCGAACGAGAATCGAATCTTTTGATACGGCAGGAAATGGTTGAACGATTGCTCGTCCGGGACAATCGATGCATAGGCATAATCGAAAGGTCCGGATACGAAGTAACTTCACGTGTGGTGATCCTCGCGACCGGGACATTTCTGGACGGAACCATCCACGTGGGAAACGTATCGTACGGTGCAGGACGTTCCGGCGAATTCCCGGCGAGGGAACTCGCGTTGCACCTGCAAAGCCTTGGACTGCCCCATGGACGTTTCAAGACAGGCACGCCGCCTCGAGCCAAAGGTTCCACAATAGATTTTGCGGCTATGGAGAAGGACTCGGGAGATGAACATTTCAGTCCTTTTTCTCTCCGTACAGCCCGGATCGACAGGCCCAGACGGTCTTGTTACAAGACCTATACTTCACCCAGGACCCACGAGATCGTAGCTGGAAATCTTCTGAAATCACCGTTGTATTCGGGGATTATTCAAGGAACTCCGGCTCGGTATTGTCCTTCCCTGGAGGACAAGGTCGCGCGATTTCCTCATCGCGAGAGACATCCTATTGTAGTGGAACCTGAAGGACTCCACACGTCGGAAGTGTATTTAAAGGGGTTGGGAAATTCCTTACCGCCGGAAATCCAAGTAGACCTGGTCCGGTCGGTTCCGGGATTGGAGAACGCGGAAATCGTCAGGCCCGCGTACGCCATAGAATACGATTATATTCATCCGACTGCGCTAAAATCTACGCTCGAGACCAAACTCATCCAGGGCCTGTATCTCGCCGGCCAGATCAATGGAACTTCCGGGTACGAGGAAGCTGCAGCACAGGGATTGTGGGCCGGAATCAACGCTGCTCATTCCGTGCTGGGACGAGAGCCTTTTCTTCTGGACAGGTCCGAATCGTACATGGCCGTTATGGTGGACGATTTAGTTACCCGAGGCGTAAATGAACCGTACAGAATGTTCACCTCCCGATCTGAATATCGCCTGCTTTTGCGGGAAGACAATGCTTCGGAAAGGCTTATGAAGAAGGGAGTCTCACTGGGGCTGATCCCTGAATTCATGGGCAACGAGCTGGATGAGCGAATGCGTGAGGTGGAGTCTCGCATCGAATTCCTGGACAGCGTGCGAGTGACGCCCGGTGGACAGATCAACGATCTCATTATGTCCAGGGGAGGAAAAGAACTCCGGGAAACGATCTCAGGAAACAAGCTGTTGAAACGGCCCGAAATAATGCTCGAGGATCTGATGAATCTGGGAATCCTTCCTCTTGTCATCGATGTTCGAGTAGCCAAACAGATTGAGATTCAAATAAAATATCAAGGATATATCGAGCGGCAGAACAGGGAAGCCGCGCAATTCAGGCGAATGGAAAAGGTGCTCGTCCCGGAAGACATGGACTATGAAGCCATCCCCGGACTTTCTCGCGAACTCCAGGAAAAACTGAAATCCGTGCAGCCCAGATCCCTTGGGCAGATTTCCCGTGTTCCGGGGGTGACACCAGCAGCATTGACCGCTCTTATGGTGAGGATAAAACAGAGAAGTACCGTACAGAATCGAGAGGCCGTATGAAGAATCTTCAACGTTTTGAGTGTGGAGTCCTTGGGCTCAATCCTCGTTAAACACGATAATGCTCAGTCGCTCGGGGCCGTGAACACCGATGGTAAGAGTCAATTCGATATCTGCAGTACGACTGGGACCGGTTTCCAGGGTGATGTTTGTGGGCAAGGGTGAGCTGCCTGCGCCAAAGAAGTCATCTAGTTTATGGTAAATATTACGTGACGAGACCATGGCAATATGGTGTGCCGGGAGCAATCCAGCCTGTACGGTCGAGCCGTTTTCACTAGTACAAATCAGGCTTCCGGTTTCGGCGATAGCTCCGCGAACCTCTTCAATGCATACCGATGCTTCGCGATAATTATCAGTCAAGCGATCCTGAGGAATCGATACGGCCTTTTCTTTTTCCGTGATCCTCGGACAATAGACCGGTCCGTCATTTTCAACAAGCTGTGCAATGATATTGTTTAATTCTTCGTAGCTGTTCACAACCACGGGGTCGGCGGCCGTATTGGCTGCGGTTTCCGTGAAGATTTTTACCAGGTATTCGGTCACGATGTGCCTCGCCTTGGGTCGGTTTTCATTGCAACTATATTGAGGCCATAGTCTCCGAGAAATCGGATCCTGTCAACGGTCCCGCTATTGCGTCGCGAATAATGTGGAACTCCTGCTGTACATCGGAAAAAGCGTCCACCAATCCGGGATCGAAATGATTTGCCCGGCCCTCCTGAATGATCAGGCTGGCTTCTTCGTGGCTGAAAGGTCTCTTGTACCGTCTCTCCGAGGTTAGGGCATCATATACATCGACGAGCGACACGATTCTGGCTGAAAGAGGTATTTCCTCTCCCTTCAATCCATACGGATAGCCGGTACCATCCCATTTTTCGTGATGGTAATAGGCGACCTCCATGCCTAACGACAGGAAGCTTTTTTCGCCTAGTGTCGTGACTGCTTCTTCCAGAGCTTTGCCTCCGAGAAGAGTGTGGCGTTTCATTATCTCTCGTTCCGTCACCGTGAACAGCTCATGCGACAACAGGATAGAATCCGGCATGGCCACTTTCCCGATGTCGTGGAGCACAGCGGAGCGTATCAGGTCGGTAGTATAGTGATCGGTAACGATATCGCGGTATTGATGCATGTCGGAAAGCCGATTACAGAGAATTCTGCAGTATTTCTGAATGCGAATCAGATGCGAGCCGGTTTCGGCATCTCTGGATTCGGCCAATTTGGCCAAAGAAAAGACCGCCATATCCTGGGTCGTCTGGACTTGCTCCAGGAGCTTGAGGATTTCCTCTTGCCGGAGAATTTCTTCAGTAACGTCCAATCCCACACCGAGAATGCCCTGAACTTCACCGTCCGTGTCGATCATCGGGGACAGTGCCAGTGAGATGATAAGGGTGCGGCCGTCTTTGGTGAGTTGCTGCATGTTTCCGTGTACTGCTCCGCTCTTGGTACGGATCACAGTGCGAAGCTGTTCCACGGTTTCTGTGCTAAGAGCATCGGGAGGGTACAAACGAGTGATCTTGCTCCCTATCATCTCATCTGATGAATATCCGAAGATGTTCTGCGCGCCCGTATTCCAGAAGAGCACGTTTTGATCCAAATCCGTGAGCACTATTGATACGAGTGTCGAGCTATCGAGAATTCCCTGGAGAAAATCTTTTGTGCGGATCGCTTCCAGAAATTTTCGCCCGAATTCCGTCGCCGGTTGCGGGCCGACCTCGTGCTTGCCCGGTATAAGCGTAGATGCTATCTGATTCTCGAGTTCGTTTATCTTTCGCCGTAAAGCGCGAATCTCCTGTACAAGCTCTTCCTTGGAATTGTGCCGATCCATGCACTTCTCCGCGTGAATTTCTTGAAAGGGAATGTTTGGTCCGGATACGTTTGTTCAACGTACATTGATGGAATTTTGTACGAAAGACAAGTTTAAAAAGAAGACCAAAATTCCAAAGGAATGGTAGAGCAGAGGAGGAATGCAAGAAAAACTATCGGATTTCGGCACGGTTGAACGCAAGCTGGTGGAAATTAGCGATTCCGGAAATCCAAAAGGCTCAATAAGCAACCTGCCGGAGCTTCATAGTAAAGAATCTGCACAGATTTATTCCGATTTGCGGATAAACTTTCATGATTTCCTGGAATTGATGATGTCGCAACACATATGCTTCGGTAACGACATCCGCCACGCACGTTGCGTTCGGAGGCATGCGGGTGAACAGGCTTAATTCTCCAAGGAATGCTCCTTCGCCAACTGTGGCTTTCGCCTTCTGTTCGTCTGTGCCGTATTTCTCGTAGATAGTTATCTGTCCGGAAACAATAAGATAGATGGAGGAGTTCTCTTCTCCTTGCTTGATAAGGACTTCTCCCGGTGAGAACGTCTCAACGGAAATCACCGAGGAGATCGCATGCAGTTCGCGAACACCCATCCCTTCAAAAATAGTGAAAGTCCTGAGTTTATTGATTTTGTCGATTATGTCGGGCATGGTTATGTCCTCGTGGAGAATGCGCTTCAAAGCGTAATCAGCAATATCGCGAACATGGGGTTGGTCGTCGCTGAGCCTGGATTCAACAACCGGCAAGAAGGAGTATTCGGGCATCTGCTCGGCAATCACGAAGAGCGCCAGCATACGGGTAATTGGATCGTCCGATTCCACCAGAAAAGTAACAACTCTTTCAGGAGTTTCTTTGCGCACAAGCGGAAAGAGCTTTCTGCCTTCCTCGATTTTTTCATTTAAGGGAATGTCTTCAATAAGCGGAATGAGATACGGACTCAATTCCTTTTGTATGGAGTTCTCTACCAGTTCGACCGCAATAGAAGCGGACTCGGACTTAAGTGCCTGGTACATGAGTCTCATGTCGGTATGATAGACCCATAACGCATAGAAAATCAGACTCAGGTGTTCCTCATTTGCCGCTAGAAGGTGATCCTTGAGCATTTTCACGCTCATACCTTCTATTCGGTCGAGATCTCTGACTGCTATGAGATGCCAGTACGCTTGAGCAAGTTCTTTACCGAGAAACGGCACTATTTCAAATTCCGTCAATCCCGAAAGCCGTATGACTTCGAGAATAGCCTGCTTTGTGCGAGGCGGCGCTTCCAACAGGGAAACTTCAAGGAATGGGAGAATGAGTTCGCCGTACCCCATGAGCGCTTCAATCGCGGCTTGCCTCACGTCGTCATCAGTGTCTTCCAGAAGCTGAATGAGCTTCCGCACTGCACGCATATCTTTTGATTGAGCAAACGAAGCCGCTGCTTCCGCTCTCGTGAGAGAGTTCTCGTCATCAAGGAGTTTTAGAGCGATCTCGGGGTCCATAACCGGAGCAGCTCGTTCCGGCATTTCAACGGACTCTTCTACCCGATTGGCAACAGTAGCGGACCCCAGTTCTGCCGTCGCTCCCGCTCCCTCGAACGGCCGTACTGCTTCTATCTGTTCGAAATCAACCTGCTTTTCTGCAATAACCTGTTTCAGTATTCTCGTGTAATGCTTTCGGAAATTCAGTGTCTCCACAAGCCAGTAAAGAGCGAGAACAAAAGCGATATACGACAGACTTTTGGGAGCAAGATAGGGCTTGAGAAATATCATGGTGAGGGAGCCTGAAAGCATACCTACTTTCAACACACTGCCTCGGATAAACGTTCTGCTCCAGGCCTGAAGGTCAGACGGGATAATGCTGTACAAAATCTTGTTCACAGGCCCGGCTATAGCTCTCTGAATGAGTATTGTGGAAAACTGGCCGTATGCAGCAACAAAGATATTGAAGAACAGAGGCAAGGATCCGAAGAGCACCGCGAAATTCAATGGCTGAACAATAGATGAGTTGGCCAGCCCGATTGAGGAGTACATTCTCCCCATGAAAAAGAGCAGGACAAAGGTAACTAATGTTGTTGTCCCACGGAATATGCTCAAAAATGAGATCAATGATTGTTCCGAATGAAACGTGCTGTTGGCCACCACACTGAATTGAAAGAAGAAAATGGGAAGCAAAATGTTGGGTATTAATCCGGTAACGACCAGATAGCGCACAATTGGGTATTCTTTGATCAATCGGGGAACTTCGGTCAGCCCGATAGTTTTTGCTACTCCGCGAACAGTCTGGATTTTCGGTTTGACATGGGAAAGAAATCCGCTCCCGGTGCGCCACATGTACACCGCAATTGCGAGCGAGATTCCCGCAAACACGAGGAGAACCGGATCTTCGCCCCTCAACAAGACGGTCAGAGGTCGGGTGAGAAAACTCCCCACAGTGGTCCCGAGCACCTGTCCTGCGGTAATGAGGGGAAATATTCTCTTGCCTTGGCGGGCATCGAAGAGATCTCCTGCAATATTCCACAGGTAAACGAGCAGAACTGAATCCAGCAAGTAGAGCAACTGGTAAAGTATCGGGTATGAGATGCTCAGATCGGCTTTGACGGTAAAGAAGAGAAGTGTGACGAGAACACCGTACAACCCCAGGAACGCTGATAGGAGTATATAATCGCTAAATTTCCGTCCCAGTCGATCTATGACCCCCATGACGAAGAACGTCAGGATAGCGTTTATCACCAGCATATAGGGGATGTAATTGGGGCCGTACCTCTTCAGAAATGCAGTATCGACATAGTTTCTGAAGATTGCCGTTACGAGAAAAATTGCGAAGCATATCCATGCAATCCAGATGAACTTGGAGGCTTCGTGAAGATATACTTTGAGGTGTTTTTCCAGAAACTGCTTCATACGGATTCACTGGATCGCGTGGATTTCAGTTCCCCTGATCCCCAAAATACATGGGGGACCGAATAAGGCTGTTTTCTTTCTCCTGTGCAGCAGATGCGGCTCTCTGAAGGGATTTGCTCGGAGCCTGAGCAAAACAGGCCAGATTATAGAGAAAGAGTAGGGAAGCATCAAGGATAATCAATGTTTCTGCTGGCTATAAAACAAGCCTTATTCGTAAAACCGCTCGAGAGGGTCAAACGGAATAGGTGCGAAAATAATCCTGCGGAATCTCCTCGACAAATCTGGAGAGCTTCACCGGGACCTGTCCCCGGGTTCGATCCAGTGCAGTATGCGGAGCCACAATAACGAGATTGTGTTTGGCCCTTGTGGTTGCCACATACATAAGTCGGCGTTCTTCCTCCAGATCATCGGGAGATACGAGAGCCATCGGGGAGGGGATGCGGCCTTCCGCCGCCCAGATGAGGATCACCGTGTGCCATTCCAGACCTTTTGCCGAGTGTATGGTGGAGAGCACCAGGCTGTCCTGTCTCTCCCTTTCGGAGCTTCTCTCCTCATCCGGAGGCTCGAGAGCCATGTCATTGAGAAATCTATTCAGGCTCTTGTAACTCGAAGTCAAATCCGCCAGGTACTCCAGATCGCGCATTCTTTTGGGATAGTTGTCGTACTTTTCCTTGAGCACGGGGAAGTAATAGGCATTTATGAGTTCCACTTTCTGCGATATGGGATTTGTCTCATTTTTGAGTTGGAAAACAAGTTCAAGCAACCGGTCCAGATCTTTGCCATATTTCGGGGGCTTGGATACGATCTGGGCAGTGGAACGGGGTATGCCGTCCTGGCAGATAGTGCCGGCCAGTTGAAGGGCGGTCTTGTCGCCGACGCCCGGCAGAAGCTTGAGAATACGAATCCAGCTCAAACGGTCTGCAGGATTGTGGATCACTTTGAGATGCGCAAGCACATCCTTTATGTGCTGACTTTCCAGGAACTTGAATCCGCCGTATTTCACGAAAGCGATATTATTGCGCGTCAGTTCGCTTTCCAAATCGAAGGAATGGAACCCTGCTCGAAAAAGCACGGCTATTTCGTTCAGTTCCACGCCATGCTCGTTTAATTCCCGCACGCACTGGACGACAAATTTACTCTGTTGGCGTTCCGTAGATGAACGGGCGCTTATGGGGAGAGGTCCTCCGGTTTTCTGAGTGAAAAGCCGCTTTGAGTAACCTGCAGCAGCCCGCTGAATGATGCTGTTGGTCACACTCAAGATGGGCGCGGTGCTGCGGTAATTCTCCTCCAGTCGGATAATGCGCGTTCCGGGAAACAGATTCGGAAATTCTACGATATTCGTAAAATCAGCGCCCCGGAACGAGTAAATGCTTTGCGAATCGTCTCCCACAACCATGACGTTATCGTGAGTAAAGGCGAGTAGTTGCACAATGCGAGCCTGAAGCCGGTTCGTGTCTTGGTATTCGTCTACGAGCACATATCTCCATTTTTCAGATATTTCCGTCCTGATCCTCGGATGTTCCTCCAAAAGCTTAATCGTGTTCACGAGTAAATCATCATAATCCATAAGATTATTATTCTTTTTATGTTCCTCATACTTGACTTTGATAATGTCGATCTCCGGGGCAAATTCGCCGAAATGAGGACAACGCTTTTCTATTGCTTCATTCACACTGCATGCACATCCGACTGCTCTGCTTATTATTTCCGCAATGGTTCTGGTCTTCGGGAATCCTTTTGGATCGGTCAAAGGAGGAACAAGGTTCTTCTTCACATGGTCGATGGCTTCCACGGAATCGCCCTGATCCATAATGGAAAAGGATGAATCGAATCCGAGAAGGGCCGCATACCTTCTGAGCAACATGTTGCCCGTGGAATGAAATGTACCTCCGGCAATGGCGGTCAGCCTGAGACCCAGGAGCTGCGATGCTCGCGAGAGCATCTCTTCGGCTGCCTTTCGCGTGAAGGTCAGCAGCAAGATGGATTCGGGTTCTATCCCTTGTTCCACAAGCCAGGCAACGCGGTACACGATGGTCCTGGTCTTTCCCGAACCGGCCCCGGCAATGATGAGCAGAGGTCCTTCTGGAGCCGTTACAGCCTCAAGCTGCGCGGAGTTCAAATCCTGTTCGTATGCGATGTTTGAATAACCGGTTTTTTTCATATTTCACTCAGATAATTTAATCATTCTGGTGAGTTTGTCTCCAGAAAGAAAGTTCGTGTTCAAGAAACGCTTGGCTAAAAGCCATCACCTATGATATGGTATCGCTGTCGCGGGTTTTCGGGGAGGTGCAATTCAGTTATGGATCTCAAGGAGGATTGCGTGAACAATTCAGTGCTCGTAGTGAGTTGCCCTCTGTGCATGAATCACTTTTCTCATTGTCGAACCGTCGAGGGCATGAACACGTCTCCTTTCGGATATGGTTTGGATTTTCGCGTTGTTCCTAAAGACTGCAATCGATCCTCGGACGTAGCAACCTGTCCCCACTGCCATTATACGAGCTTAGTACAAGATTTCCATCAACGAGTCCCCGGACACGTGAAGGAACTGGTCAAGTCCCAAGATTATCTGGAACTTTTTGAACACGAATCCGAGGAAGAGCAATGCGCGCGTAGTTGGCTGGCTCTTACTTCGATCTTCCGTGCAAAAGGCCTCAACCCCCGAGACTTGGGCTTACTGGCACTCAGGGGCTCGTGGTTTGCCCGGGAAATCGGAGCGCTCGACGCAGAAGAAGAACTCCTGACCAAAGCAGACCGTTTCCTGGACGATGCGCTTCGCCGCGGGCTTACCAAAGGAGATCCGGGAATGGTTATATACCTGCTGGGAGAAATTAACCGCAGGAAGGCCGAGTTTCTCAGAGGTAAGGAGATGCTGACGTTTCTCGGCAATAATCCACGGTATCGATATCCCGCTTTGCTGCTGACCGTTCTGATCGAGGAGGAGGATTCGACACCATACTGGTCTCATTATGCTCCCGACCAAATGGAACAGTTTTCCCCCAGATTCAAAGGTCTTTTCCCTGCCTTACGCAGCATTCCACCGAAAAAAATCGATTATTCCCCGGATGAACTCCGGGAACAATCAGAACAACCTGACGACGACCGCCAACGCTTCTAACACCTATTCGCTTTCAAGCAGTAATACTTGAGGAACCTTTTCTGTAAAAAAGGTTCCTCAAACTCCTCCAAAAAACTTTTAACACTTGTTTAAACAACAGTTTTTTCAATAGAAAAAACCGTTATTTGAACCAAATGCTAAAAGTTCTTAAGAAGGGGCTTGGGCCCCGCCAGACGCGGGGTTAAATACCGATTCTCGAAAGTAATCACGGATTGTGAAGAGCAGTTCCCAGCACTTGGTAGCGCCGGCCTCCGTGCCGGCGAACAATTCACCAAACAAATCAATCAGTTCTCGTCGGCAGGGACGCCGGCGCTACTGATTCTTCCCATTGCAGGCATTGGATTCCGTCAAGACTTTCGATAACCGCTATACAAGAAGGGTTTCCCCAGTATTTGCTGCTTGAAAGCGAATAGATGTTACAGGATCTCATGGCGTGAGATGCGCTGCCATGCTTGCTTAAACGGTCGGGTTACCGAATTATCTAACGCTCCGTCGAGCATTCTTGCATTGAAAACAATATATCAACTTGATATTCTACTTTGTCTGAAAGAATTCCACGATTTAAAGAGGGCTGAGGGAGGAAAGGGTTTATGAGACCGTACTTCGAGAAAATGGCCGAAATAGGCAAACCGCTGAGCGCTTCCAAGAAAAAGCAGACTGAAGAAAACGTCGCGCAAATCAAGAAAATTGAAGAAGAACTGCAAAAAGAGATTGAGAAAGTCAAGTCAGCCGGGCTGCCGACCGAGAAGATCAATCAGAGAGGACAGCTCACGATTTGGCAAAGACTGGAATACCTGGTGGACCCCGGAACCTGGTGTCCTCTTCATTCCATCTTCAATCCTGCAAATAATGAAGAAGGAACTACCAACGTTGTAGACGGTCTCGGAAAGATCAGCGGCAAGTGGGCCGTGATTATCGGATTCGACAACAAAGTGATGGCAGGGGCCTGGATTGCCGGACAATCGGAAAACGTCTTGCGCGTAACCGATATCGCAAAAAGACTAAGGCTGCCACTCGTATGGTTAGTTAACTGCTCGGGCGTGAAACTCACGGAACAGGAGGAAGTGTATCCCGATCGCAGAGGAGGCGGCACGACATTCTTCCGTCACGCGGAACTCGAGAAACTGGGAATTCCGGTTATAGCGGGAATCTACGGAACGAACCCTGCAGGCGGAGGGTATCACGGAATCAGTCCCACTATTCTCCTTGCTCATAAAGACTGCAACATCGCAGTCGGTGGGGGAGGAATCGTGAGCGGAATGAGCCCCAAGGGGTACTTCGATGAAGAAGGGGCAGAGCAGCTTATCGAAGCCACGCGCCACTTCAGGGAAGTCCCTCCCGGGAGCGTTTCCGTTCATTATGATGCTACGGGATTCTTCCGGGCCGTTTTCGAGACCGAAGAAGCCGTTCTCGACACAATCAAGGAATACATGAAGGGTGTGCCTGCATTCGATCCGAAATTTTTCAGGGTGGCTGCACCGGCTGAGCCGAAGTTCGATCAGGAAGATCTCAATAACATCATTCCTATGAACCAGAAAATGGTCTACAGCTTTGAGGATATCCTGGCTCGCCTTTCCGATAACAGCGAACACATGGAATTCAAACCGAAGTACGGCCCGGAAGTATACACCGGTCTGGTCAAGCTGGATGGATTTCTTGCCGGAATCATCGCGAATAAACAGGGTTTCCTGGGAAATGACTATCCTGAGTACGCCCCCTATCCGGGAATAGGTGGTAAGCTGTACAGGCAGGGTCTCATCAAGATGAATGAGTTCGTGACATTGTGCGGCAGAGACCGGGTTCCTATCGTATGGTTCCAGGATACTTCCGGAATCGATGTGGGAGACATTGCCGAGAAGGCGGAACTCTTGGGTCTCGGACAGTCCCTCATCTATTCCATAGAACAGACCAATGTGCCGATGCTTCTCGTCGTGCTTCGGAAAGGAACGGCTGCCGCTCATTACATCATGGGCGGACCTACCGCAAACAATCACTGCACGTTTTCTTTGGGAACTCCCACCTCCGAGATTTACGTCATGCATGGTGAAACAGCGTCGGCCGCATCGTTTGCACGCCGTCTGGTCAAAGAAAAAGATGCAGGAAGACCTCTGCAACCTGTCATCGACAAAATGAATGAACTTGCACGGCAGTATTACGAGAATTCAAGACCGATATATTGCGCCAAGAGGGGATTCGTGGATGAGGTGATTCCATTTACGCTGATGCGTAAGTACATGACATCATTCATTGGCGGCGCCTATCAGAATCCCGATTCAATCTGTCCTCACCATCAGATGATGCTTCCCAGAATCATTAAAGGATAACCCTGTGTTTCTGTTGCGGGACCCGCTTTAGCCGAATGCAGGTCCCGCAGCTATTCTTCCCGCCAATTGCCGTTATCGATTCTCCGTGATAATATATTGTTCATAATTTAGTTTGCTCTTAGTGTATTGAATTACAGGTAGAGAAATAGTACTCGCGAAGGAGAGCCATGAACGATACTAAACAAAACGTAAAGGACGCGTTTTTGGGGGAGTCGCAAGCATCCTGCAAATATCTGGCATTCGCGCGCCAAGCAGAACAGGAGGGACAAAAAGGGGTAGCAAATTTGTTCAGGGCTGCTGCGGCTGCCGAGACTGTTCATGCTCGCAATCATCTATCCGTGCTCCAGGAAATTAAATCTACAATCGAAAACCTCAAGGCTGCATACGATGGAGAGCATTACGAATTCACCCAAATGTATCCCAAATTCCTTGCTCAATCGAAGCAACAGAAATTCGGTAAAGCGAGTGGATCGTTTCACTGGGCCAATGAAGTGGAAAAAGTGCATGGAACTTTGTATCAGGAAGCCATCCAATTGCTCGAATCAGGTCAAAACGTTCCTGAAGTGTACTATTATGTGTGTGATCGGTGTGGTTATACTTCGAAAGAAATTGCTCCTGAAAAGTGTCCTGTATGTGGAGCGAAACGGGACTTGTTCTTCAGAGTAGGCTAGAATATATCATGATGACCGGTACAATCGAACCACGCCGTGGTTTGCTGTAAATAATGCATCATTGGGTCAAGGCCATCCGAGACCGTCATACGAGGGGAGCATGTCAGCAGAAATAGTATCCGTAAAGAATATCGGCCTGAGGGGGGTTGCGGTAGCCGATACAAAAATCAGCTTTATCGACGGCCAAAAGGGAGTTCTCATCTATCGAGGCTATAGAATCGAGGAACTCGCGGAAAGGTCGACCTTTTTGGAAGTAGCGTATCTGCTGCTGGAAGGGAATTTGCCTTCCAAAGAAGAGTTGAGCCGATTTGAAGAGAAAGTGAAGGCCGGCCGAGAATTACCGCAGCACGTTATTACTGCATTAAAAGCAATGCCCAAAACCGCCGATCCCATGGACGTCCTACAAGCCTCGGTGCCCATGTTGGCCCCAGACGATCCCGACTTGCAGGGTGCAGGTAGGAATGCCAACGTGAACATGGCGATTCGCCTGATTGCACGCATGCCCGCTGTCGCTGCTGCCTGGAACAGGATTAGAAACGGCCTGGAACCGCTGCCACCTGACACCAATCTCGCGCACGCGGAGAATTTTCTCTGGCAACTCAAAGGTGAAAAGCCAGATCCCGAAATAGCGAAGGACCTCGATGTCTGCCTTGTGCTGCATGCGGATCACACCTTCAATGCGTCCACATTTGCATGCCGAGAAGTTGCTTCTACTCGCGCCCATATGTATGCCGCGGTAACTGCCGGAATCGGCGCACTTTCAGGAAGTCTGCATGGAGGCGCGAATACTCGCGTCATGGGCATGCTTCTTGAGCTCGCTGACGTGCCGGACGTCGAACAATGGGTTAAAGATCAGATCGATCACGGCAATCGCATCATGGGCATGGGGCATGCCGTGTACAAAACAATAGATCCCAGGGCAGTTTACCTGAAAGAGATGGCTACCCGACTCGGCAAAAAAACGGGCCAGGAAAAATGGGATTACCTCTCCAAGACAGTGGAACGAGTGGCAGTCCGGGAGTTCGATAGACGCGGGAAAAGTGAAATCAGACCGAACGTGGATTTCTTCAGCGCACCCGTGTATCACATGATGGGTATTCCCCGGGATCTTTTCACTCCGATATTTGCCATATCCCGTATTGCCGGTTGGTGCAGCCATATAATCGAGGAGAAATTCGCAGAGGCTCAAGATAAACCCATGCTGTACAGACCTCAAGCCGAATACGTGGGGCAGTACTGTGGACTCATGGGGTGCGTATACGAACCTGTGGACTCCAGAAGATAGAAACGTCTGTAGTCTGTTTTCCTGCATTCATCGAGAACATACTGATACGCATTGCTCTAACTACTCGGAAGGAAACATGATTTTTAAACACGATGTGATAATCGTCGGTTCCGGTCTTGCAGGTCTTCGTGCAGCTCTTGAAATCGGAGAACATGCCGATGTAGCGGTCATAACCAAAGTGTATCCAACAAGGTCGCATTCCGGAGCCGCACAGGGTGGAATAGTAGCCGTTCTCGGCAACGAGGAGCCTGATTCCTGGGAATGGCATATGTATGACACCGTGAAAGGCGGTGATTACCTGACGGATCAGGATGCAGCAGAAGTACTCGCTCTGGATTCTGTCAGGGCCATTTACGAGCTGGAGCACATAGGAGTGCCTTTCAGCCGTACTCCTGACGGCCGCATCGCGCAGCGTGCGTTCGGAGGTCACACCAGGAATTTCGGAGAAGGTCCAGTCAAAAGAGCATGTTATGCGGCAGATAGAACAGGCCGCGTTATCCTGGATACACTGTATTCGGAAGCTTTCAGGCGGCGTGTAAAGACGTATTCGGAATTCCATATAATTGAATTACTGATGGAAAAGGGAAGGGCAGTCGGCCTGACAGCCTATGAACTGGCCACCGGAGAATTGCACGTTTTTCATGCACAGGCCATTCTGCTTGCTACCGGCGGATACGGAAAGCTCTACAAGACGAGTTCCAACTGTTTCGCAAACACCGGCGACGGAGTGTATCTCGCATATGAAGCAGGCATTCCGTTGGAAGATATGGAATTCGTGCAATTCCATCCAACGGGAATCTATGGACTCGGGGTCCTCATCAGCGAGGCTGCAAGAGGCGAAGGCGGGGTGCTGCGAAATCGTTATGGCGCGCGATTCATGGAGGAGTATGCACCGACGATAAAAGACCTTGCAGCAAGAGATGTCGTTTCCAGAGCAATTGTCACGGAGATTCGGAACGATCGCGGAATTGACGGTCGAGATTTCGTGCATCTGGATTTAACTCATCTGGGCAAGGATCTTCTGCAGCAAAAACTCTCGGACATTTCATCGTTTGCCAAAATCTATGTGGGAGTGGACGTGGCGACTGAGCCTCTTCCCGTAGCTCCTACGTGCCATTACATGATGGGGGGAATTCCCACGGATCTGGACGGACGAGTTCTCGATGCAGAGAACAACCCTATTTCCGGCCTCTATGCAGCAGGTGAATGTGCGTGCATTTCCGTGCATGGAGCGAATCGGCTCGGATGTAACTCACTGCTGGATCTCGTGGTTTTTGGCAGGCGGGCAGGGCAGGCTATAAGCAAGGACGTTCGACAACTGGACCGGTCGACACTCATGAAAGATGCAACGGACAACAGTCGCGCGAAAATCGACAGTATACTGAACCGGGCAAACGGGGAAAAGGCCGTCAAAATTCGAGAATTGGTGCAGCAAGTTATGTCTCTCGAATGTTCGGTATTTCGTCATGAGCAGGGATTACGCCAAGCACTCGATGAATTGCAGCAGCTCAGGGAACGATACTCTCAGGTTTCCATCGATGATCGAGGGAAACTTTTCAATACGGATTTGACGGAAGCTGTGGAACTGGGATGTCTTCTGGGACTGGCCGAAGTCACGGTAGTTTCCGCTCTGACCAGAACCGAGAGCCGCGGTTCCCATTTTCGGGAAGACTACCCGGATCGGGATGACAAGAACTGGCTCAAACACACCTTAGTTCAGAAGAAAGACGGCCGACCGGAGATCTCGTTCAAGCCGGTGACGATTACCCGTTTTCAGCCTAAAGCCAGGGTCTATTAAAATTCGTTATGTTGCCGAGGATTCCCCAATGCAGATGAAATTCAAGATATTCAGGTTCGATCCCCAAAAGGATGCGGAACCGTATTTCCAAGATTACACGGTAGAAGCAGAGCCCTGGGAGCGGCTCCTTGATTGCTTGAATAGAATCAAATGGGAACAGGATGGAACGCTGTCGTACAGGATGTCCTGTGCTCACGGTGTATGCGGATCTGACGCCATGAAGATTAACGGCAGATGTGCTCTTGCCTGTCAAAAATTGGTGAAAGACTACGCTGAATCGGAAGTGTTGATCGAGCCATTACCCACGTTTCCGGTTTTGAAGGATCTCATAGTCGATCTGACAGTGTTCTTTGACAGAGTGGCATGGGTGCGGCCTTTCATCATCGCGGGTGACGTACCCGAGAAAGAGCGGCTACAGACTCCTGAAGATCGGAAGAAAGTTGATGAAGTTATCCGATGTATTTTGTGCGCGTGTTGTGTGGGGGCTTGTCCCGTGTCGAACGAGAACGAGCAGTATCTCGGTCCTGCCGCACTGGTCCAAGCGTTTCGTCGTATCTTCGATTCGAGGGATCTGGAATATGAGCAACGGTTAAAGCAGTTGGATTATCCCGATGGAGTTTGGGGATGCGTCAACTACTTCGAATGCACTCGGGTTTGTCCCAAGGAAATCCCGGTCACCAAATCCATCAATATAATCAAGGGAGAAATTCAGAAAACGAAATCATCATAGACAAGTAACCGTTCAGTCAAACGGGGTAGAGAGAATCTTTTCCTGCGATCACGATCTCTCTAACATTGTAAATCCCCTAACCTCCATAAGCGTTAGAATAAGCTCGCGGTTGATCAGCCTTTGTTGCATGACGCCGGCTCATGAAGACTTACGTAGGATGCTGGTGAGCGAAGCGAACCGCATCGTTCGTGGACGTTGATGCTCTCATGCGAGCAACCCGAAGCAACTTCTTCTATTCTGGGAGGGGCGTCAGGCGATTGCCACGTCGCTCCGCTCCTCGCAATGACAAGCGTAGAGTTCGTTGCTGAATGGTGGATTCCCATGCTGCTCGTGCAGGTTTTCCATCCCCATGCGGGCAGAGTGCCGCTCCCCACCAGGAAGGTTGAGCTTGGACATCCTTATTTTGACGCCTATGCCCTTAACCCCCCTTTATAAAGGGGGGAAGGGGGGATTTTTCCCACGAATAGCTGAATGGATACATATAGACAAAGGATTATTCTGTTGGCGCTGTTGTTGACTCTACGGTGGCGGATACCGCCTAGAACAAATAATTCCAACGAACAAATGCCTATTTCGGATCTCAGGCGATCGGAACCTTTCCGGTAAAAATTCTTGCAATCCCGCCGGTCAGAGGTCTTGAACCGGTTTCAGAAAAGCCTGCATCGGACATCAATTGTGCCCAGACTCCAGGTCTGGGAAATTCCGCCATTGAATCACTCAAGTAGCGGTACGCAGGAATCGAAGACATCAATCCGGTAATAATCGGCATCACCACTTTGGAATACAATCTGAACAGCGGCTTCATCAGCGGTCCGTCAGGCTCGATCAACTCCAGGATTACGAACAATCCACCCGGCCGAAGCACTCGATGTATCTCGGAAAGCGCTCTTTTGCGATCCGTTACGTTTCGTATGCAAAAGGCTGCTATGGCACCGTCAAATGAGGCGTCGGGAAATTGCAGGTTCAGCACATCTCCCCGCAGCATGGAAATGCTTTCCTGCAATCCTTTCCGAGCAACCTTTTCGATTCCTCTGCGCAGCATTCCTTCGGAAGGATCTATGCCGATCACCCGGCCCATCGCGTGGGAATGTGTTGCGATGGCCAGCGAAACGTCTCCGGTGCCACACCCCACATCCAGGTACACACGACCGGGTTGCGGATCGAGAGTCCTCACTGCGACTCTTCTCCAGTATCCGTCCAGTCCCAATGAGAGAATTTTATTGGTGCGGTCATAGAAACCGGCGATCTCGTTGAACATCGAGAGGCCTTCATCCGCGGAAATCAGAGAATCGTGACGTCTTTGAGGATCAGGTCCTGAATATTTCATGCATTAAAATCCTAGCAGAGCAATCAGACCGGACCACACGGTGAAACCGCTCAGTGCTGCAAGTCCTATGGTCGAAGCCCAGCAAATGATGTTCATGAGGGTACTGTTGGTGCTCTTGCGCATTACTGCCGGATCGTTGATGAGTAACAGCATGAACACGAGAACAACTGGCAAAACCAGTCCGTTTATAACCTGGGAAACAAACATGATGGAAATCAGCGGGAGACTTGGAATGAGGATGAAAAGGCCTGAAAAGAATATGATGAAACAATACAGACCATAGAACTGAGGTGCTTCGGAAAATTTCTTATCCAGGCTGGATTCCCAGCCGAAGGCTTCACACACCGTGTATGCAGTGGAAAGCGGCAGAATAGCAGCGGCAAACATGGAAGCATTGAATAAGCCGAAAGCGAACAACCATGTACAGTATTCCCCTGCCAGCGGCTTCAGCGCAAGAGCAGCTTGCTCCGCGGAATCCACCTTGATGCCCGCTTTATAGAGGGTCGAGGCACAGGCAAGGACAATAAAGAAAGCAACCACGCTTACGAGCACCGACCCAACGACTACGTCGATGCGAACTGCTTTCAGGTCCTTTGCACTGAGACCTTTATCTACTACCGATGCCTGCAAGTAAAACTGCATCCAGGGAGCGATGGTCGTACCCACGAGTCCGACGAGCATCACCAGGAAAGCGGTATCGGTTCTCAATGTTGGTGCGGCAGTGGAGTGAATGACTTCCGCCCAATCGGGTTGCACGAGAAAACCGGTAATTACATATGCAATATAAAATACACACGCGGTGAGAAAGATTTTTTCCACCGATCTATACGTGCCTTTTACCGGAAGCCACATGAGAAACAGAATGCTGAGCGGAATCGTGAGATAACGAGACATTCCGAAAATCTCCAGAGACGCTGCAATTCCTGCAAATTCAGCCAGAGTATTTCCGAGATTGGTGATGACAAGCAAAATCATGAGATAAAACGTAATCTTGACACCAAACCGCTCGCGAATGAGATCGGACAGGCCCTTACCCGATACAACGCCCATTCGCGCACCCATTTCCTGCACCACAATCAACACCAGGGTGATAGGGATAAATGACCAGAGAAGACTCAGGCCGAATTCGGCGCCTGCCAGAGAGTATGTCGTGATGCCACCCGCATCGTTATCCACATTGGACGTTATGATGCCGGGCCCCATAAGAATGAGAATTCCCCATAACGATACGAGTCGACTCCGGAGGAGACTTCCGAAAGACCGAGAAACCGCATTGTCTTGCATGGTTGACACAATGCGCTCCAGATCACTTTCCCAAATGCGGGGCTAGTATTTCCAAAAGGGTCTTGAATCTGATAACCCCTTTGATGTGGTTGTCATCGTCTACAACGGGAACAGCACGAAAACCGTACTTTGCGAACAGGTCTGCCAGGTCTTCGGCTTCGGCATCGATTTTCGCGGTAATGAGCCGCGTTGTCATAATCCTCTCGAGAGGAGTGAAAATTTCATAAGACAGCAGTTCTCTCAAATTGGTGACGCCCAATAATCTGGATTCCGCGTCAACCACGTACAAGTAATAGATGACATCTACCTCATCCGCGTGCAGACGTATATGCGCAAGAGCATCGACAATGGTCTTGTCCGGGGGCAATGCGAGAAATTGTGTGGTCATGAGACCGCCGGCCTCATCCTCCTCGTGGGAAAGAAGATCTTTGACCTGTTCCTCGTACGCATCGTCCATTTCCTCGAAAATGTCATCAGCAGTCTCCTGGGGCAGGTCGGCTATCAAGTCGGCAGCTTCATCAGGGGACATTTCCTCCAGAATGTCAGCGGCTTTCTCCGGCCCAAGGCCCCGGATAATGGATACCTGGACCTTGGGGTCCATTTCTTCCATCACATCAGCGACAACTTCTTCGTCAAGAGACTCGACGAACGCTGCACGTTCATGGACATCCATATCTTCGATAATGTCTGCCAGATCCGCGGGATGCAGGTCTGCAAGCTTGCTTTGAGGCACCTCAAGTCTGAGTCGATCCGGATCTGAGAGTGGCTGAACGTAATTCCACGCGATAAATTTTTCTTTCAGATTGTAATCAAAAAACCAGAGGAAGAAACGCAATACCGCGTCTTCAAATCCGAGTCGTCGCAAAAGACCGCGTAATCCTACATCCACTGCAAGAAGGAACAATCGGCCGTCGGATATGAAGAATTGAAGGTCGTTTACCCGTTCGACTTTTGCGCCGTGAACATCAACGATCTGTTTGTCGAGGAGAAAGTCTTTCAGATGAATATGAGATTCGGGCAATGGCTGTAACTGCGGAGACTCGGGAATCGCATCGCTCTTGAGAGTTATTCCGTATTCCTGGATGTTGGCGACGGATTCCCAGGGCACAGAGAAAAATTTCCGGTCCCAACCGTACCTGAAGACCAACATTTTCACTTCGGGCTGTGGAAGATCCGCATCAATAACCAGATCCTGAACTTTCCCCAGGATTTTGCCGTCCGCAGAAGTCACCCGCTGATTCAGCAGATTGCTCAAATAGGTGTGCTCCAGGCGTGGGGCTTCCAAAAAGGACCTCCGGTTACGACGAGAGTGAAAGGTTTTGGATCGAGAGGGCGATTACTCTGGGCAGGGCCTATGATTCTCAGAGCCGCTCCGCAGGGATCTAAGCCGTGAACGAAGTATAGGCCCATTTCGCCCATATGGAAAGGACAAGTTGGATCATCTTTCGTTCATTTGGCTGTAAAAGCTTGCAAATCTATGCAAATCGCCAAGAAGCACAAATTTCTATTGAGGCTTTTTGTTTTTGAGGCATAATTGGTGTTCATCCTACAGCGAAACCGGAGTTTGTCATGTCTATTAGAAAGCAATTGGAAGTAATGCTTGCAGACGCTCCCGGAGAACTGGCAAAGTTCACCGGGATACTCAAGGATGAGCATATCAACATAGAGGCCATGAGCATCCAAGATGCCAACGAGTACTTGCTGGCTCTCTATGAAGTACGCGGACAAACCGGGAGAAGAGTCGCTCCCAGAGATTATTATGAAGCAATCCTGAAAGAGTCTGCCAAATATTCCATGATCCGCCTGATAACCGATAATCCGGAAAAGGCTGTAGAAATGCTGAATAAAGAAGGGTATCAGGTAAAAATGCGCGATGTAATCGGCTTGGTGCTGGAAAACAAACCCGGAATCCTCTGCCGTATTTCCAAGGCCTTCGGGGATGCCGGCATAAACATTTCCTACACGTATGGATCAGGGTTTGCGGACAGCAAATCGGCATTGTTCATATTCAAGGTGTCAGACCTGCAAAAAGCGCTGGAACTTTTCCCGAACAATACGATTTGAAGCATTCTTAGGAAGGAACGGTTCGGATCATGAAGCTCCTGCTCAAGCAAACCGGTCCGCGCAAAGTAGAGGTAATCACCGATAACTGGAGTTTCATCGTTGACCTCAAGGAAGAATTTGGAGGAGAAAACTCGGGACCGAATCCGTCGGAACTCTTTGCCGCTGCGGTGGCTTCATGCGAGATGCTCACCGGGGTGGTCTGGGCGTCAAGACGCCATGACATCGAATTGAAGGGACTTGAGGCGGAAGTCCAATGGGAATACGAGGAAAGACCTGAAAGGATCTCCAAGATCGACGTAACGATCCGCAATGCTGCCGACCAGTTGGACGAAAACATCAGAGCTTTCACAGCCATCGCTCAAGGATGCGCGGTAACAAAAACCCTCAAAATACAGCCGGATACCACCTTGAAAGTGGAATGAACAACATCTTTGAACATTTTGTGGCTGAGAACCCGAATTCTCCGGTCATTCATTGTTATACAAAACGCGGCTTCGATCCGGTCACAAAAACTCGGAATCCCCGCGATTCGCAGACTCCTGATGAAGAACTGTTCGAGATCCGGATAATCGACAACGATCACAACACGTACCGTGAGGTCATGGACATCACCATGATCGCATTGGGAGTAACCGAGGAACAGGCATTCTCCATAGCCTGGGAAGTGGATCACCTTGGGTCCTGTGTCGTAGCTCATGCACACAAAGAAGATGCAGAAGAATTGGCCCGGATCATTCGGGTTATCGGCATAGAGGTTCAGGTCAACCCGATAGATCCTCGGAAACACTGATGCCAGGCCGTACCACCTGCCCGCTATGTCCGATAAGATATATTATGTTAACTCGTGTGTTGTGCTCGGAACGCATTGACATGAACGCATCCTCTCCTTATGATCCCCTGCCATGACGCAATCCCCGGATTCACAACAGCCATTGCTCAGCGTTGCCGTTATCGCAAAGAACGAAGCGGATCGTATCCGTGCGCTCCTCGACAGCGTCAAATTTGCCGATGAAGTACTCGTCGTGGATTCCGGCAGTACCGACGAAACTGTGGAATTGTGTCGGTCTTTGGGGGCTCGAGTCATTCACCAGGATTGGATGGGCTACGCTGCCCAGAAGCAGTTCGCTATGGATTCAGCCTCAGGTCAATGGGTATTATCGCTCGATGCAGATGAGGCCATTTCTCCTGAAAGTGCCAATGAGATTACGGCAGCAATCCGATCGTGTGGCCATGAGGTTCACGGATTCTCATTACCTCGTTTGAGTCGATATCTCAATCGCTGGATACGGCACGGAGGATGGTATCCGGACCGCAAGATTCGGCTTGTACAGAAAGGATTCGGAACATGGACCGGAGACGGACTTCACGAGAAACTGGAAGTTTCCGGTATTATCAATAAGTTACAGTGTCCCATTCTCCATTATGTGTACAGAGATATCAGCGATCAGATCGACACCATAAATCGGTTTTCCACTGTCCACGCGGATCACAGGAGACCTGCAGGACCGATCCATATTCTGTTCGGACTGTTCCACGCGGCAGGAAAGTTTCTCGAATGTGCCATCTGGAAACTCGGCATTCTCGATGGAATTCCCGGGTTTATTATCGCTGTCAACAGTTCGTTTTACGTGTTTCTCAAACATGCCAAAGCCTGGGAGAAAAGCTTGCCTGATACTAATGCACATTCAAAGGAGTAAGATTCGGGGAAACACTTCTTACAAGAAGGGTTTCCCCGAATCTTCCTTCTTTGATAGCGGATCGGTATAACAAGGATTCAAGGCATATCAAGAAATGATTTTTTCTTTCCTTTTCTATCCACGGCTCAGTCAGACATGAAAGCAGCGCTCGCAATCGAGAATTTCAGCCGGTACGGCGGCGGAGCGGAATCCTATGCGGTTCAGCTTGCGGAAACCCTGGTCCGCGCGGGATGGGAAGTTCACCTGTACGGCCATTCCTGGGACGGCGCACCGAAGACGGCAATATTTCACGAAATCAGGAGATTGCCCAAATGGGTGCCCCCGTCTGTGCGGATAATCGATTTCGCACTTCGCCATAAAAGCATGGTGTCTTCGGAGAATTTTGACGTAATTCTCGGGTTCGGAAACACCATCACCATGAATGTATACCAGAGCCACGGTGGAGTTCACGCTTTAACCACGAAAAGAAAGCTTCTGGCAATTGAAAGTCCTCTTGTACGGTTTCTGAAGCATGCGACTGCTCTTCTCAGTCCCAAGTATCATGCCCGAGCCTGGATCGAATCCGCGCCATTCAGATTGAATCCGCGGCCCACGATCGTTGCCATTTCCCACATGGTGCGAGACGACATTGCGTCCTATTTCCACATGGATCCTTCGGATATTCGGCTCGTGTACAATGGAATCGACCTCAATCGTTTCGGATCGGCGAATTTTCCGGGCAGATCGGAATTCAGAAGAAAATTGGGCTTTGGCGACGAGGAAATTCTTTTCCTTTTCATGGCATACGATTTCCGGAAAAAAGGAGTGCGCTATCTCATCGAATCCGCAGGATTGCTGCAGCGGAACATCGGTCCGGGAAAATTCGGACTCGTCATAGCAGGCAACCAGCCGACACCTGCGCTTACGCGTCTTGTTGAAAGACTCGGGCTGGTCGAAGCGGTGAGATTCCCCGGCCCCACCAAAGAGCCGGAAGCCTTTTACGACGCGTGCGACGTGTTTGTCTTACCCACGTTTTACGATGCATGCTCTCTCGTCGTGTTCGAGGCAATGGCTTCAGGACTACCTGCGATCACAACGGTTTGGAACGGTGCAGCCGGTATAATTACCGATGGGGTTGACGGTGCTGTCCTGCAAAAGGCCGGCGATGTGAAAGAATTGGCGGATGCTATGGAGTTTTTCTTAGATTCTGGGAATTTACGTGCTGCTTCGGCCGCGGCGAGGAATACTGCGGCAAATTATTCATTGGCCGAGAACCACCGAAAAATGCTGGAAATATTCCGCGAGGCAGCCACAAAGGATTGAAAGGATTTGTCCAGTATGCATTCAGTGATCGGGGGGAAGAAGGGGCTCAAGCCCCGGAGGGGCGGGAACAGTAGCCACGGGTGCAACCCGTGGAACAGCATGCCACAATCCTTGGCAGACGACCCTAGCGGGGTCGCCCAAGAACGCAACAATTCCATGAACATAATTGGGAAGACCCTTCCAGGGTCGGCAATAACGAGATCTTGATACATCGTTTCCGTGGGTTGACGAAACTGTCTCAAAACTCCATTTTGGGCTCGCGATTTGCCAAGAGATGTACTAGAAAGGAGAGGAATTCAACAACCACGAGGCTGTCATGGGCAAACAGATCCGGGCCGATTACGAACAGATCTTGATGTTTCCGCCGTCAGTGGAAGACTGGGTGGCTAAGGATCACCCGGCGCGCTTTATCCGAGATTTCGTGGATTCCTTGGATCTGTCCGAGTTGGGAATCGAGGTTCCCGACAGCGATACAGGACGTCCTCCGTATGCGCCAGATCTTCTGTTGAAGGTGTGGCTTTTCGGATACTTCAATCGGATCAGGAGTACCCGTAAGCTTGAGAAGGGTTGCCTTGAGAATATGGGGCTGATTTGGCTGACGGGGATGAATGCTCCGGATCATAATTCCTTATGGCGATTCTTCAAGGCGAACAAGAAATCATTGAGGCATCTGTTCAGACAGTCGATTCGTGTTGCTCTGAAGGCCGATCTGATCGGTCTAGCTCTTCATGCCGTGGACGGGACCAAGATCCAAGCCGTCTCATCCAACGACAAGGCTCGGGGTCGTGAGCACCTGGAGAGGTTTCTGGAAAGTGTTTCGGAGAGATTGGACCGCACGATTGCCGATGCGATGACTGAGATAGAGAGAGCCGAGCGGGAAGAGACCGGTGAGTATCGCCTTCCGCAGTCCATGCAAGACGGATTGAAACGGAAACAGCGGATACAAGAGGCTCTGAAGGAGTTGGATGAATCGGACAAGAAGTCAGTTCACCCTTCGGAACCGGAAGCTCGCTTTATGAAGAATCGCCGGACCAAAGACTTGTCGTACAACGCTCAGGCGGTTGCCGACCAAAAGAGCGGCCTTATCGTGGCCGCAGATGTGGTCACGGATGGGGCCGACAACGGGCAATTGGTCCCCATGCTCGACAAGGTGAAAGAGAATCTGGGCGCTGTGGCAGAGGAAAATGTGGCGGACGGGGGATATTTTTCCTCAGGGCAGATAGGTCTGGCCCATGAGCGAGAATACGGCATTCTTATCGGGAAATCGTCAGGGGAAATTGTTTCCGAGAGAGGTGCGGATGAGGATCTCTATCACCGATCCCGGTTCGTCTTTGATCAGGAGCGTGATTGCTTCATATGCCCTGAAGGGCGCTTGTTGCCTTTTCATCAGCGGAAAATTAACGGCAAGAACCACAATGAGGTTCGCAGGTATCACTGCAAGGATTTTCTAACGTGTCCCAATCGCTGGAAATGCTCCAAGAGCAAGAACGGACGCCTCATAGACCTCAGCGTTTACGAGGCGGCCCTAGAACGACACCGCAGCAAGAGGGAAAAACCAGAGAACAAAGAGCGCCTGAAGACTCGAAAGAAGATTATCGAGCCACCGTTTGCCTGGATCAAGAGCGCATTAAGCTTTCGGCGATGGACCGTGGCCGGAATCGACAACGTAAAGGCCCAGTGGGACCTTATTTGCACGACCATAAATCTCAGGAAGCTCTACCACCATTGGGTATCCGGCGAGGTGGCATTCACGTAAGCAGCCGGAGGGAGACCATGACCTTATAACGGACAGTACACTCGGATCGAACCTCGCCTGATCTTCACTTGACGGGACTGCTTTTTTCCCAGAAGCAGGTCCTCCCGTCCGGCTTGCGTGATTCGCCGCAGTGCGCAGGTTTTGAGACGCTTTCTGACACCCACGGCTATCATTGGGCTGCCCCTTCGGGGCATTCATCGCATTCCGCATGTAACTTTTGCCTATCGCTTTGATAAAATTCCACGAGGGCGCTTACGAGGCCGGGAATGGTGTATTCTTTCGCTTCCACGTGAACCGGCAGGCCCTTTTCCGTAAGTGTTGCCGAGGTTATCGGTCCTATGGAGGCGATCAGGGTACCGTTCAAGAGCGTGCTTAAATCTTCGCTTCCCATCATCTCAATGAAATGGCTCACTGTGGATGACGACGTGAAAGTTGCCGCGTGCACTTTCTTGTCTGCAAACATTGACTTGATGCGGGCAACATCAGTGTCTTCGGGCAAAACAGTCCTGTACACAGTAACCACGTCCACAAGGCCGCCCATATTTCTGAGACCGTCTGGTAGCGCTTCCCTCGCTTTTTCTGCCCTGGGAATCAAGAAACGCTTTCCTCGAACCTCTCCTTCGGGAAGCATGTCCAGGACACCTTCGGCGATGAACTCTTTTGCCAAGAGATCCACTCTCAGCCGATGCTTCCGTATGGATTCCGCTGTAACCGGCCCGATTGCCCCGATCCTTGGTCCTGCCAATGTGCGGATATCGTCCGAGATTTCGAAAAAACGCTGGAAGAATTTCTCCACACCATTAACGGAGGTAAAGACGATCCAATCATATGCGGAAATGTTCTTGATTGCAGAATCCAGCGGTTCGTAATCTGTTGGTGGAACGAACTTTATTGTGGGAAAAAGCACCGCTTCCCCACCGCATGTGGAAATTGCCTGCACCATTTTGCGTGATTGTTCGCTGCCGCGGGTAACGAGAATGCGTTTTCCGAAAAGCGGCTTCTTTTCGAACCAGCCCAAGGTATCATGCAAGGTCACAGAGGTACCTACGACAAGGACCGCGGGAGCTTGGATTCCTCGGCGCTCCGCTTCCCGGGGAATCTCTGACAGCGTCGAAATGAGCGAGACCTGTTCCGGCAAGGTTCCCCACCGAATAAGAGCTGCCGGAGTGGTCGGAGCCTTGCCGTAGCTGATGAGGGATTCGGAGATATTCGGCAGATTCTTGACTCCCATGAGAAAAACCAGGGTTCCCGGATTTCTGGCCAGCACATCCCAGTCTATTGCGGATTCCTCTTTTTCAGGGTTTTCATGTCCGGTTATGAACGTCACCATGGAGGCGTGATCCCGGTGAGTAACCGGAATGCCTGCATATGCGGGAGCTGCAACTGCTGAAGTCACTCCAGGGACAACTTCGAAAGGAATTCCCGCAGCGAAGAGTTCTTCCGCTTCTTCACCGCCCCTGCCAAATACATAAGGGTCTCCGCCTTTCAGGCGAACGACGGTCTTGCCTTCTCGGGACTTTTTTATCAGAAGTTCGTTAATATCCACCTGTTCGAGGGTGTGGTTTTTCCCTTTTTTCCCTACATAGAGCAGTTCCGCTTCCGGTTTGGCTTCAGCAATAATCGCAGCCCCAGCCAGATAGTCATACACGAGTACATCCGCAGATCGTATCTTTTCAAGTCCCTTCACCGTGATCAGGCCGGGATCGCCGGGGCCTGCGCCCACCAAATACACTGTTCCCGGGGTTCGTTTGTCTTTGTTCTCAATCATTTCTTCATCCTGCAGAGAAGCAGATACTCTTATTGTCAATGTTTCCATTCAGTTATGCGTGGGAAAAATCCCCCTTCCCCCTTTATAAAGGGGGGGAAGAAAGCACGTGCCAATCCCCCCTTAATAAAGGGGGGTTAGGGGGGATTTTGAAAGTCAGTGGTATCATGATCACAGGAGAAGATCTTCTCTACACCTCGTAACTGAATGGTTACTTGTCAATCCTGCTCTGCTGTTCTTTTGCTGTTAAACGATGTCCATGGCTGGTCCGGGCTCCCAATCATCCGAGAGGACAGTCTTGAGAATAGCGTCTGCACCTCTCTGAATGAGCGTGTCAGCGAGTTCAACCCCGATACTTCCATTTTCGACTTTTCCCGAAAAAGTTTCCTTCAGCAGCGGACTTCCATCAGGATGCACAACTGCCGCGTTAACGTGAACTGCTCCGTCTTTTTTCGTACAATGAGCAGCCATGGGGACCTGGCACCCGCCTCCCATCCGGAGAAGGAAAGCTCGTTCGATTCTCACGCACAGTTCCGTATCTGCGTGATTCAGAGAGCGAACGACAGATTCCACTTCCGGGTCATTCATGCGGGTTTCTATTGCCAGTGCTCCCTGCCCGATTGCGGGAATCATGAATCCCGTGTCGAGGAACGAAGTTATCCTCTGTTGGAATCCCAACCGCAGCACTCCGGCAGCAGCCAGAATTATTCCCGCGAGATGCTCGGTCTCTATTTTTCTCAATCGGGTATCCACATTTCCCCGGATAGAGATGATGTCCAAACCGGGAAATCTGTTTAACAGGAAGGCTTTCCTTCTGAGGCTTGAAGTTCCGATTCGAGAGCCCTGGGGTAGTTTCTCAAGATCTTGTCCGTTTGCGGAAATGAATACATCCCGCGGATCCTCGCGTTCCATGACTGCAGCAATGCGCAAACCGTCCGGTAGCTCGGTAGGAACATCCTTCATGGAATGCACGGCAAGATCGACAGATCTTTCGAGAAGAGCGTCTTCTATCTCTTTTGTGAATAATCCTTTTCCGCCGATTAGTGCCAGCGGAGCATCGAGGATTTTGTCTCCTCGGGTCTTGATGATCTTCAGTTCCACCTGGATTGCCGGATCGCGTTCCTCGATGACCGAGGCAACATAGCGGGCCTGCCACAGTGCGAGAGCACTACCCCTGGTACCTATCGTCAATTTCTTCTTCAATGGATGATTCTTCCGTACGGTGTTCTTCAAGCCGATTCGCGTCGAGCCCAAACATTCTCTGGGCGGTATCCAGGTAAAAAGATTCCCTGGTTCTGCCTCCCGCCTTCTTCAGGAACAGTATGGGATCGTGTGCAATCTTGTTGATGATGGATTTGGATATCAGCTCTACAATTTCTCTTTCGGCAGGGCTCAGTCGCGAGAGTTTTCCGTTCATTCGCGTGAGCTCGCCGGTTCGGATCGTCTCCAGTTTCTCGCGAAGAGCGATAATGGTGGGAGTACAGCCCAATGAACTCTTCCAGTTCATGAATTTGCCGACCTCTTCTTCCACGATTCTCTCACCTTTGAGAGCCTCTTGTTTTCGCTCTCCCAGGTTTTCACTGACCACTGCCTGTAAGTCATCGATATTGTAAAGGTACACTCCATCGATGTCGTTGACCTGCGGTTCTACGTCCCTGGGGATGGCGATATCTATGATAAAGATCGGACGGTACCGTCTCTTGCGCATGACGCGATTCATGCGGTCTTTCGTAATAAGCGGTTCGCAGCTTCCCGTGGAAGTGATCGCGACATCCGCATCGATCAGCCCGTCTTCCAGTTTCTCCATACGTAATGCAAGTCCTCGTAAATCTACGGCAAGGGAGCATGCATTTTCGAATGTACGATTCACTACGACAATGGGTCGCGTTACTTGCGCAATGAGATGCCGGGCGGCAAGTTCGGCCATTTCTCCTGCGCCTACAAGGAGAACCGCCTTATCCGCCAACTCTCCGAGAATTTTTCTGGCCAGTTCCACAGCCACATACGCAACGGATACTGCTGCAGACCCGATCTCCGTCTCCGTTCGAACTCGCTTGGCCGAGAAAAAAGAGCGGTGCATCAATCGATTGAGTATAGGTCCTGTAGCGTTGACCTTAGTTGCTTTTCTAAAGCTCTCTTTTACCTGGCCCAGAATCTGAGGCTCACCGATAACCATCGAATCCAGGCTGGAGGCTACGCGGAAGACGTGCCGAACAGCTTCGGCTTCGGTCTTGATATAAAGAAAATCTCTGATAGGCTCGGGATCGATGCCGTGAACCTGCCCTATTCCCTGGACAATCGCTTCTTTGCGGGCTTCCGCATCATCGGCAACGACGAACACCTCCGCCCTGTTGCAGGTGGAGAGAATCATGACCTCTTCCACACCGTCCAAACCGGAGAAAAAGCGCGTACTATGGCCCTCGGAGTCTCCGGGGAATGTCACTTTTTCCCGGATCTCAACCGGTGCGGTAGCGTGATTCAATCCTATGACGAGTATGCTCATAGCCCGCGGGTCCTGATTCTGAAAGCTTCCGGCCCGAAAGCATGGTGTCCGCCAATAAGGGCGCTCACCCCGACAAACGTGAACATGACCAGCGCAAAGCCTGCGATTGCCAGTAATGCGGCTTTCTTACCTCTCCAACCGAGTGCAATCCTCAGGTGCACCATGGCGGCGTACGCAAACCATGTAATCAAGCTCCAGGTCTCTTTCGGATCCCAGCTCCAATAAAAGCCCCAAACACTTCCAGCCCATAATGCTCCCGAAATTATTCCTAAAGTAAGGAGGAAAAAGCCGAGGGGCAATCCGTGCCGATTGATTGTGTCCAGGGTATTCAAAGAAGGAAGCAGTTTGTGCATCCTCCCTATCTTCTTGGTTTTTATCAAGCGTTCCTGAAAAATGTACATGAGGCCGCCGATGGCTACTATGGAAAAAATCCCATTTCCGGCAAGTGCCAATAAAACGTGAATCGGCAGCCACCAACTTTTCAGGATCGGCACAATGGGTTCGTTGATCTGGTAAGACAGTGTGGAGCCGAAAAGCATCAATACCAGAGCCAGAGGAACGCCTATTGACCCGAAAATGGGACTGTGGTCCCGGTAATACATAATCAGGAACAACAAGACGATGATCCAGGCAAAAAAGGAAAGTGCGTCAAAGGGAGTGGCCAAAGGGAAAAAACCGGAAAAAATTGCCCTGTGAAGAATCGAGAGTGAATGACATACAAATCCAGCCACCGCAAACCAAAGACCCACTCGTGCGCGGGTATCGGAACTGAGCAGAAGAAATAGCAAATAGCCCAGTGAGGCACCGAGATAGAGGACGATGGCAATTTTGAAAAAAATCAGGTCCATCACATCACCCTTCCCGTATCAATTTTCCGGGGAATTCTTCACTGCAGATTCAGGATTTACGTCAGTCGGCAATATGGATCGAAGAATTTGGATCACCCGATCGCGGTCGTTTTCTTTCAACGCGTCAAGAATTCCCGAATCCACGATTTCAGTAAAAAGAAGTTTGTTTTGGTCCGAAGACTTGCCTTCAGCAAGGATGAGTTTTCTGAGTTCCCCCATGACTCTGGTCATTTCCGCATATTCCGGCCCGAAACGCTGCTCCAGGTCTTCGCGGATTTTTCTCGCTAACGCGGGGGACGATCCTCCTGTGCTCACCGCAATCATCAGGTCTCCCTGAGTGATGACCGCGGGCACGATGAATGTGCACAGATCAGGCACATCAGCTATATTACACGGAATTTTTCTCGCAACACACGCCCTATAAACTCGAACGTTTACCTCGCGATTGTCTGTGGTGCCGAATACCAGGATAGCATCGGAATGGGCATCCATCAGCGATTCGTCAAATTCTGCACGGACCCATTCTATCGCTGCTTTATCTGCAAGGTTCCGTAGCTCAAGGTCCAGTTCAGGAGATATGATGACCACTGAAGCGCCGCTGTCCAAGAGACTTCCCACCTTACGACGGGCAACTCGCCCACCGCCAATCACCAGGACCTTTCGCTGTTCGAGATTCATCATTACGGGATAGGGCTTCACATATCTCCTCCTGAACAAAGTATACAATTGTACACGAGCACTCATTCGCGGTCAATTCTTCGTGTTGCCGAGAAACATTTCACGAAGGGCCAATCTTTGTTTCTCATCAGTACCCAGTTGCTATACACTTGCGAAGATTACTATGCACTGGCGCGAGGGTACATGCAAACGCCGAGTGGTCCCGAGATTCAAAAGAAAACCGAACGCAAAAATCTAAGGCAACGAGAATTCCGTGCCACAGCATTTCTGCTCGTTCTTGGCATGGCCTTATGGTTTCTTGAATGGGGGATCAACCATTTTCTTTTTCTTGAAAATCCTAATCTTGATCCGGGCTTGAACATCATTGCATCCCATAAGGCTCTCGTGCCGATTGTGTGGGTGATCTGTTTCTTGAGTTATGCAGTGTACATTACGAAAATATCCTCCGAAATCAGGAGAGCGGAAAGAGATCTGGCAGAGAGTGAAGAACGATACCGACTTCTCGCTCAGAATTCCCTTACAGGCATTTACATTCACATTGAGGGATTGCTGGTGTATGTGAACGAAAGGTTTTGCGAAATTACCGGCTATCTTCATGACGAGCTTGTCGGCACCAGCTTTTGGCAGCATGTCTATCAAGACGACAGAAACATGGTGAGGGAACGCGATATCGCCCGTGTGAACGGTCAACCGGTGGTATCTCAGTACGAATTCCGCTTCATTTGCAGGGACGGCACGATCACCTGGGTGGAAGTTCTCGCGACGGTGCTCGATTATCGAGGCACCCCTGCCAATATGGGTAATGTGTCAGATATAAGCGAGCGCAAGCGCGCCGATAAGGAACGGGAAGAACTTATCACCGACCTTATGCATACAAGAGAGGCTCTCCATTTTAAAGCCACTCACGATGCTCTCACAGGGTTGTTGAACCGTGCAGCGCTTTTCGATTCGCTAGAAAGAGAAATCGCACGGTGTAATCGGGAGGATAAGGCGTTGGCCATAATCATGGCCGATCTCGATCATTTCAAGAAGATCAATGATAATCACGGACATCTCGCAGGAGACGCGGTTCTCAAAGAGGTAGCAGACAGGATTTCCGACTCCGTAAGGCCTTATGACGTGGTTGGCAGGTACGGAGGCGAAGAGATCCTCATCGGACTTCCCGCTTGCGATGAGTCTGGCGCTTTCAGCTTTGCCGAAAGAATCCGATCGGCAATAGGCAGCAGAGAGATTTCCACCAACGATGGCAAAATCGCCGTAACCGTCAGCCTTGGAATTGCGGTTTTTCGAAGATCGGCATTCGCGAATATGGACGAGGTCATTCGTGTGGCAGATGCCGCCCTTTACGATGCAAAGAAAGCAGGAAGAAACTGTGTACGCAGTGCCCAAGCTATCTCTGAACAAGCCATCGGTTAGGCCGCCACTGCAATTTCAGTTTGTTTCTGATTCATCGATACGCGGAATCGATTTTTGAGGCAGAATAATCCGTACAACAGTTCCGATTCCAGGAGCGGACTCCACTTCTAATCGACCTCCATGTTCGCTCACAATTCGTTCGACGATCGCGAGCCCCATACCGGGACCGCGCCGTCTCGTAGAGTAAAAGGGATCGAATATGAAGCTCTTATCCTTTTCCTCTATTCCTGAGCCGGAGTCTTGCACTTGGATTGTGAACTCATCGTCATGAGCGTACGTTCCGATTTCCACGGTAGAATCTTTGGGCGAAAAGTGGATGGCGTTCTCCAGGAGATTTTCCACTGCCATTTGAACAAGGTCCGGATCGAGACATACCGTACGTTTCTGGTGAATGAGATCCCTGAACATTAACGTCACGTTTTCGGATTCCGCAGACGAAGAGAGTGCCGAGATAGCCGCAAGCACCGCTTCTGTCGGATTGGTCTCCCGAATGTTAACGGGAGGCAAATTGCAGTACAACTGAACGTGATCGACGATTTTTTCAAGGGTTCGGGCGTCTTCCAGAATATTCTTTGCATACTGGCGCGTTTCTTCGGGATTTCGCAAATCCCGGAGAATTCTTGCAGCAAAGCCGCCCATGGTCACCACGGGATTTCGAATTTCGTGAGCCACTCCCATAGCCAGTTTCTGCAGGCTTGATATCTTCTCTTTGGCAATTCGCTCCTTCTCTTCGGTAAGCTCCTTTTCTATTCGCCGTAATCGGAATACTTCCGTCACATCCTTGAATAATGCGATAAATCCTATAAAAAAGCTTTCGTGTTCCCCGTCTGCCAGAAAATAAGACGTGGTGGCGGCCAGTCGCCGAACGGAACCATCAGGATGATGATAATCGACCTCACTATAGGAGTTGATACACTTCTTCCAAATAGCGTCCAGAAAAACCTGGTTGAAATCGAAATTACTGGGATCGACAAAGAAAAGTTCCTTTAATCCCTTTGTCTTGAGATCGTCCAAGGAGTATCCGAGGATGTCTTTTGTGGCCCTATTTGCGTACAGGACTTGCCCGTGTTCGCCCAAAACGAGAAGCGAATCGCCCATACTTTCCAGAATGTTATGTATGAGAATGCTGTCCAGGCCATCGGTAGGAGGTGATGCCACACGGTCCGATTGTATTGTCATGGTCTCCGGATTCCTCCTCTACCATAAACGAGGCAATTGATCTCTAATATTAAGAATCGAAAAACTCGCGAGGATTCTTAAGGAAATTTTTGTAGAATCGATACGATCCTGTTTGCTCGTATGAAACCGCTTCGATCGATTGCATGTCGAAACTCAGTATCTGAGCACCCGGACAGCCCAAGATGATAGGAGAATGAGTTGCAATAACATATTGTTTATTCGCGTCTCCCGCACATGTCTTTATTATTCTCGCAAATTCCGCCTGGTTTTCGGGCGATAGAGCCGCTTCGGGTTCATCCAGGAGATAGAGTCCATCCAGTTGAAAACTGTACCCGCGGAAGAATGCGAGAAAGGATTCTCCATGAGACAAGGTGTGCAAAGACGAACCACCAAAATAAGTATCCCTGGCCGGATCATCCATGATGATGTCGTCCAGCGATGCTGCAAAATTAAAAAACGTCTCCGCTCTGAAGTGAAAGCCGTAAGGGTTTCTGCGAAGCATGTTCAAATTTATAAAGTTCGCTAATCCGGTTTCATAAGGATTCTTGTGCACTTTGTGCGTTTTAGTCCCACCCCAGGGAAGGAGTCCTCTTCTACGGGCAATTGCATCCAGGAGCGAAGATTTACCCGAGCCGTTCCGGCCCACGAAAAAGACGATATTGGATGAAAACTCGATGCGTTCGGTATTCAGAAAGGCCGCAACATTGAACGGGAACACATCGGTTGCCGGAAACCGATCGCGTTCTATGGTGATTGACTGCAGGTACATAGTGTTCTTCTTGCTAGAGTTTGAAAATGCCGGTATCCAACAAAGTGCCGAACATATCTTCAGCTTTTGCGAATCCTTTGAATTCTTTGGTGTATTCCTCTTCTGTCTTATAGCCCACTTCCACGAATTTATTAATATTAATGAAAAACGCATATTGTATGGTCGGCGATGACTCACCGGCCGAATCCCGGTTCTTGTCAATGTGCAGGTTGATGATATCGATTTGAGGCAGATCCGGCATCTTTGCTTCCTTGCCTTTAATGCTCAGTCGGTCATGAAGGTTTTTTGTCGCTATCCAATCCTTGGATAGGACCATCGCAACATCCAGGTCATACTCCAAGTCTCCCCCGCCCACGCAATTGTGCATAGTCGGTCGGGCATAGAGAGTGGTGGAAAATTCGTCATAGGACGGTGGCTTTTCGTCCAGCTTGCAACCCTCTTTGTCCATCGCCGAGATAGCGAAAACCGGGCATTCCAGCTCAAGGCTTAAGTCCGCAAGTTGGGCTGAGGCTTCATTCACCTGGCCGCGAATGTCCTCGTACTGCCTGCCCAGGGGAATTTTCTGCAAGTAGTCGAAAAAAATGGAAATGTGGTTGGTTCTGAATTCATGCATCACGTTGTACGCCTGAGCTTTTATACGTTCAATCGTGTCCTGCCGGCCCGCTTCAATGACAAAAAGATGATTGCTGTATGCCTGGGAGCGTTCGATCACTTTCTGAACCAGGGCATGTCTCTGCTGCTCTTCCGGGTTGACTTCCGTGAGCAGCTTGACCGGGTTGATATAACATTCGCGGCCCAAAAGGCGTGCTGCCAGGGTCTTACGCGTCTGTTCCCAGGTGTAGAAAAGAACAGGAAACCTGTTTTTTTCGGCCAGTCTCGATGCAAGATCCAGAGCGAAGGTTGTCTTTCCCCTTCTGGGAGGACCGGCTATGCCGTAGTAAAAGCCTTTCCGAATACCCGATAACAAGTGCTCCAGCCGCTCATGAGGATATATGGAAAACCCCAGAAGCTTTTTCTCGACCCTCGGACGGTTGGTGGTCTCGTTGATCTCTCTGATTGTCTCTTTCAGAGGAGTGATACGCTTCTTTACCTTCTGCTTTTGCAGCTCGATGAGTGTCTGGATAATTCTGGAGCTGAAGTCGAGGAAATCCTGGTCCTGGTATTGTCCTTTTCCCAGGGCGTAGTTTGCCATAACCTGGGACAATTTCAGCGTTTTCTCGCGAAGTCCCCGGTCTTTGAGAATCTCCACGTACGCCATCATCTGATCGGCTTCGGGGACGACATCGGTTTTCAACACCGAAATTGCCTGAATCAGTTCCGGAGTCAACCAGTTCCTGTTCTTGAGGTTGGATTCAATGGTGATCCAATCCACCACCTGGCCCGGAAGCTGACTCATCTCGTATGCAGTTTTGAAAATTATTTTGTAATTAGGGTCCGCAAAGATATCCGGGCTAAAGCCGTCGGACATCACTCTGCTGAGTAGGTACCGATCGCTGAGAAGGGCTACCAGAACTTTTGCTTCGAGCTCTTTCGACATTGTTTCACACCATTAAGAAGCCCATGCCCCTGGAGAACAATTCAGGCAAATGGGCTGAGATTTTCAGACACGATCTTCATGTACAGTGAATCGCCACCTGCAGATTCGCTCAGAAGGATGGGGATCAGGAGGTGCATGGACGCATTCCACTCTGATGGCAGGATCCACTTGCTGCGCAAAACTCGTGAACTCACGTTTGTGCATCTCTTTACAACTGTATTCGCCCAGATTCCTCTTCATCCGTGCGGTCTGGGTCGGGCACTCGGGGACTGAAATGATGAGTTCTCCCGGCTTCTGTTCAATGTCATAGCCGACGATAATACTCCAGGGAAAATACTGGAGAGCCTTGACGAAACCTTCAAGTCCTCTTTCTTCTATGTTGAACCGTTGAAGGATGTCTCTGGCGGCAAGCCCAGCCACGCGACCCCACACTTTTTCATTGAAGTGGTCGGCTGTTTTTGAATCGTATGCTTCTTCGAGATTCAGGTACCAAAATGCATCCATGACCCGATAATGCCACATCAAGAAATCCAGGTACCGCCTGAGTTCTTCCTTTTCCATCCGATCGAAAAGCATTGAACACTCCATATGTGACAAGGCCATTTGCGCGAAATCATTATATACGAGTTTTGGTTCAAGATGTACGATATTGCGTTTTTTTCCGCCATCGACATCTCGGATGAAATGCGTCGAGAGCAGATGCACCGTCTCAGAGCGCTGCCGTCAAATCGTGGCGGAAAGAAGCTGACCTGCGCGGTCTTTGAGAAACGGCCGCGTTCGGGTTGTCGATAACATACTTCTTTGATATAGATTTCGGTCCAGCATACAGGATCGAGAAGGAGTTATCCATGCGAATAGTTGTTACCATTGTTTTCGCGCTTCTCCTTTCCCTGTTCTATCCGGATGAGGGAAAAACGCAACAAGGATATCGGTTACCCGATCTGAGTACCCTGAAACACCTTACCACCTCAACATCCGATCATGCTGCCGATATTCCGGGAAAAGAAACCACCATGGATTTCTATGCAGCGCCTTCCGGTGAAATGATAACAATTTATTCTTACAGGGGCAAAAGAGTCGCTTTCAGCTCGCACATGAACAATGATATACAGGGCACGTATCGCTTATTTATGGATCTCGCCGGACAGGGGCTTTTTCAGGAGGTCAACAGATCGGCCCAGTGGCAACTGCCTGCTTGGGCAAGGTGAGAGTTTTGTAAAATTTACAAAACAGGCATATTCCGTATCATTCCAGTGCCCTTGAGCAACCTGCAAAAATGATTAGACTTCTTGTAAGAAAGAGACCACAAGTATTCTCATGCATTTGATGAAAAGAGTGATACATGCACGAAATGGCGATTGTTCAGAGCATCATGGAAATCCTCGAACAGCAAGCGACACTCCATAATGCAAAAAAAATTGTCAGGGTAAGTCTGGAATTCGGCGCGCTGACGGGAGTCATGCCTGCTTCGATAGAATTCGGTTTCGAAGTCCTCTCGAAGGGGGGAATTGCAGAAGGCGCCGCACTGGACATTCATATCATACCAATAAAGCTCTATTGTTTTGATTGTAAGAAAGAAGTCACTCTGGAAGATTACCAGCCGATGTGTCCCGTATGTTCTTCCACGTCGGTTCACATAATTCAGGGACGCGATGAAATGAGAATAGCTTCACTGGAAATTGAAGATGGTTCAAGCTAAGTTCTTTTCTACACCAGACCTGACGAAAGGAATTGATTCATGAAATTGACCGGCAAGAAAGCTATCATTTTAGTGGAGGATATTTACAACGAATTTGAGGTGTGGATCCCCTATTACCGGCTCAAAGAAGAAGGAGTCGAAGTAGTGGTAGTGGGATCGGGTTCGGCTTCGGAGTACCACGGAAAATACGGAATTCCCATCCGCCCGGACATAAATGCCTCCCAGGTGCAATTCGATGATTTCGATGCCATCGTTATTCCCGGCGGTTACGCGCCGGACAAAATGCGCATTCATCCGGAAATGGTCGGCCTTGTCAAAGACATGTTCAACAAAGGAAAGGTTGTTGCCTCTATCTGCCACGGAGGATGGATGCTCGCAAGTGCCGGCATTCTCAAAGATAAGAAGACCACCTCTTACATTGGAATCAAAGACGACATGATCAATGCAGGTGCTCGTTGGGAAGACGCCGAATTGGTCAGAGATGGAAATCTCATTACCTCGCGTAAGCCTGAAGACTTGCCTGCATTTTGCAGGGCTCTGATTCAGGCAATGCAAGAAGCGTAACGATCCGGATTTTCCCTCAGGATTCAGAAGTAACAGGCAAAAGAGGACTTATGGACGCCTATTCCATCACAGGGCAGACCGTATTTCCCGAAGGTGTTCGACCGGCTCGGATCGGTATCGATCCGGGATCCGGTGTTGTTGTTTCCGTTGAGGACTCCCGGAACTCGGTACCTGCAGATAAGTTGATCTTCCCCGGATTCGTCGATGCTCACGTGCATGCCCGCGAGTACCCTGAGCCGACTGAGCCAGGTTCAGTTGAGTGGGAGAAGTGGCAATCTGCCTGCAAGAAAGAAATATTCACCAGCGCGGGAAATGCGGCAATAAACGGCGGGGTTACAGCAATTGGCGCCATGCCGAACGATCCGTCCCCTCCGGATAACCCTGAAGGTTACGAGGCAAAACTCAGAATCTCAGAATCGTCCCCCTGCCCTGTCGTGCTGTTCGCGTGCGTAACAAGGAATTCCGAACCATGGGGAGACATCCCTTACAAAGTGTACCTTGATTCAACTCCCTCTACTGTGGCTTTTGATTCCTGGTCCGATCTGGAAGAAACCCTGGAGCGATACAGGGGCAGAAGGCTTTTCTTTCATGCCGAAGACCCGGAGATTTTGCAGAAAAACGCAGGGAAAGGACCTCGCTGGAAAACGAGACCACCGGAAGCCGAAAGCAACGCTGTGCGCAGAATTCTGGATCTGACAACCAAATTCGGTCTGAAAACTCATATCTGCCATGTATCGACGCAAGAGGCCGTGACGACTATCCAGGAGTACAATCGGAATGCAAGCACCAGAGTAACGTCGGAAGCATCGCCTCATCATCTGTTCTTCCACGTCAACAACGGAAAAGTCTCTGCTCCCGGATGGCGGGAAATTCCCAATGTAAATTTGCTCGAGAGTAATCCGCCTCTCAGGAGTGAAACAGATCGAGCATTTCTCATGGAGGCTCTCAAGACGGGCCAGGTTGACATTCTCGCCACCGACCATGCGCCGCATACGATTCAAGACAAGCTCGCTGGTGCTCCGGGAATGCCGCATCTGGACACGGTAGGACAATTCGTCTGCTGGTTGCTCAAAAAACAGGGATTCACTCCCCAACGCGTCGCGGAAGCGCTTTCAGTGGTCCCTTCCGAACTATTCGCGCCGAATCTGGCTATCGCACAGGGGCACATTAAACCGGGGTTTGCAGCGTCATTCACGATCCTGGATCTGCACGCAAAGGTATCTGTCGACCGCGTCGGCATCCAGGGACGCGGCCTTTTCCGAACTCGTTGCGGATGGTCTCCTTTCACGGGGTATCGATTCCCGGGTACCGTAATGAAGACGATTGTCCGGGGACAAGGTTATACTTTCTACGAAGATTCGCTCTGACAGATTTTCACTGGTTTCAACTACGAGCGCGTACGTGAGTGTTGCGAACCGCGGCCATAGAAGGAAGAGGTGTTCAGGAATGAACTTTAAAGGCAAGGATATCATCTCCATGAACGATTTGACTCGCGCGGAAATTGACGAAATTCTCGGCAAAGTCAAAACGGTTCGAGAGCATCCTCTGAAAAAGACACTGTGCAGCGACAAAGTCTCTGCCATGCTCTTTTTCGAACCTTCCACCCGAACCCGAACCAGTTTTGAAGTGGCGATGAGGAACCTTGGCGGAAGGGTCGGAGGTTTTTACGATGCAAGTTACACGTCCGCGGTAAAAGAAGAGTCTCTTTGGGACACAGTGAAAATGCACGATGGCTACGGCTTTGACGTAATGGTTATTCGTCATCCGTTGAAAGGCGCTGCCAGATTAGCTGCAGAAGCCGCAGACATTCCGGTCATCAATGCAGGAGACGGCCCGAACCAGCATCCCACTCAGACCCTGCTGGATCTCTATTCGATAAAAGAAACTCAGGGCACTCTCGACGGGATCACCGTGGCCATGGTCGGAGATCTGGCAAACGGCAGGACAGTGCATTCCTTAACTGAAGCGCTGCTCAAATACGATAAATGCAATCTCATCTTTATTTCTCCCAGGGACCTCGCAATGCCGGGTTTTCTCCTGGATAAATGCAAGGCCGCAGCAGATCGGGGAGTCACTTTTAGCGAGGCACGGAGAATTGAAGACTATATAGGGGAAGTAGATATCCTCTATATGACAAGAATTCAGAAAGAGCGTCTGGAAGAGAAGACAGCGTTGGCTGAAAAGTTCAGAAGCATTTATCGGTTGGAAGCAGGAATGCTAAAAGATGCCAAGCCGAGTATGAAGGTCATGCATCCTTTGCCTCGTGTCACCGAAATCGCACCTGATGTGGACCACACCAAACATGCTTATTATTTCCAGCAGGCCCGTAACGGGCTGTTTGTCCGGGAAACGCTTCTTGCTTTGATACTGGGGGCAGTCGCATGAAGGAAAGAACCGTCACCATTGCCAAAATCGAACGAGGAATTGTTATAGATCACATACCTGAAGGCAAAGCCTTGTTGATTTCCCAGTTGCTGGGATTGAACAGATTGGCAAGAGAAACAGGAGATATCGTTGCCATCGGTATCAATTTCGAATCCCCTTCCATGAAGAGAAAAGACATCATCAAGGTTGAGAACCTGAGTCTCACCCGAGACATGCTCAATGTCGTTTCGCTAATAGCTCCCCACGCAACTATCACCCGTATTTATAACGGCTCTGTCATTGAAAAACACAAAGTCGAGATTCCCAAGCGGGTCGGAGATATCGTGATCTGCCCTGACAGGTTCTGCATAACCAATCACGAGGAAGTTCCGGGAAAATTCCTCGTCGTACGCGAAGACCCCATAACCTTGCGATGTTATTACTGTGAAACTGAGTTCTTTGGTCCTCTTATCAAGTACAAAGAAAAAGAGCTGTCTACCAGATAAGAAAAGGGAGCTCACAAATGGCTCCCTTTTCTCAATGTAGCTTGTAACTTCTGTCAGAATCATGGATTCCACAAAGCTGTCTTGGCCGGCACGGAGGCACGGCCACTACCGGCTCGTGGTTTGGTCCGGAGTCTCGAAAATCGAAATTTATCCCAGACCGTGGCACGTATTCTCATCATCTTCCCGGCCTGATTGTAGGGGCGGACCTGCGAGTCCGCCCAAATAAGGGCAGACACACAGGTCTGCCCCTACTCGGATGGAGAATCGTGGCACGATTGTTCTGCATTCGAGAATTCTGAGATAGTTTCTCTCTGCACCATCCAGTTCTTGGAAAATTTACCTTAGTACATTCCGCCGCCGGGCATACCGCCACCAGGCATTGCCGGAGCTTTTTCCTCTTTCGGTTTCTCTGCGACCATTACTTCTGTAGTCAGCATAAGGCTGGCAACCGAAGCAGCATTCATAAGAGCAAGTCGAGCAACCTTGGTCGGATCGATAATACCGTTTTCGATCAGGTCCTCGTACTCCTCTTTCTGAGCGTTGAAACCGTAAGATCCTTCTTTTTGCTTGATCTTGTCCACAACGATGGAACCATCATGGCCGGCATTTGCCGCTATCTGACGAATGGGCTCTTCCAATGCTCTGAGGACAATCTTGGAACCCACAAGCTGGTCACCGGACAGACTGAGATCCGTGATGGAGTTCAGGCACCTCAGGTACGCGACACCGCCGCCGGGTACGATTCCTTCCTCTACTGCAGCGCGGGTCGCATTGAGGGCGTCTTCCACGCGGGCTTTTTTCTCTTTCATTTCCGTTTCGGTTGCAGCGCCAACGTTAATCACGGCCACGCCGCCAACCAATTTTGCCAAACGCTCCTGCAGTTTTTCCCGATCGTAATCCGAAGTGGTTTCTTCGATCTGAGTGCGGATCTGCCGTACCCTGCCCTCGATCTTTTCCTTGGCGCCTGCGCCGTCAACTATGGTGGTGTTGTCTTTGTCGATGGATACGCGTTTGCAGCGGCCCAGATCGTTGAGGCTGACATGCTCCAGCTTCAGGCCGAGATCCTCGGAAATAACCTGTCCACCGGTGAGGATCGCTATGTCCTCGAGCATGGCTTTTCTGCGGTCGCCGAATCCGGGGGCTTTCACCGCACATGCGTTCAGTGTTCCTCTGAGTTTGTTGACGACCAGCGTGGCGAGAGCTTCACCTTCCACGTCCTCTGCAAGGATCAGCAAGGGACGTCCCATTTTGGCAACCTGCTCCAAGAGGGGAAGCATGTCGCGCATATTGGAGATTTTCTTCTCGTGAATGAGAATGTACGGCTCGTCCAAAGAAGCTACCATACGCTCCGGATCGGTAACGAAGTAAGGGGAAAGGTATCCGCGATCGAACTGCATGCCTTCGACCACGTCCAGAGAAGTTTCCATCGCTTTTGCTTCTTCTACGGTGATGACACCTTCTTTACCAACCTTTTCCATTGCCTCGGCGATGATGTTGCCGATGGTGAGGTCATTGTTGGCGGAAATGGTGCCGACCTGAGCGATTTCTTTCTTGTCCTTGGTGGGTTTGGACAGGCTCTTCAGTTTGGCTATAACAGCTTCAACGGCCGCATCGATACCTCTCTTCAGATCCATAGGGGAAGCGCCGGCAGCAACCATTTTGACACCTTCCCTATAGATGGCCTGAGCCAATACTGTAGCAGTAGTGGTGCCGTCACCTGCTACGTCGGAAGTTTTCGAAGCAACTTCCTTGAGCATTTGGGCGCCGAGATTCTCGAATTTGTCTTCCAACTCGATTTCTTTGGCCACCGTCACGCCGTCCTTGGTAACTGTCGGAGATCCCCAGGATTTCTCCAGGATGGCGTTGCGGCCTTTGGGCCCCAGAGTTGATTTTACGGCGTCAGCCATGATGTTAACGCCTTTGAGTATCTTGTCTCTTGCCTGTTGCTCGAACATAATGATCTTAGCGGCCATGTATGTAACTCCTTTTTAAATGTGTCAGTTTTCAGAATTGTTTTCTTGTGGAATTTCAGCGCAACAAGTTATTCTACGATCCCCAGTACGTCATCTTCTCGCATTATGAGGTACTCATTACCATCGATCTTAATTTCACTTCCCGAATATTTTCCGAACAGGATGGTATCGCCGGTTTTCACGTCCATGGGAACCAGCTTGCCGTCTTCGGTTTTCTTGCCGGGACCTACAGCAATAACTTTTCCTTGTTGGGGCTTTTCTTTGGCGGTATCGGGGAGTATGATCCCGCCTGCGGTCTTTTCTTCGGATTCTACTCTCTCCACAAGAATTCGATCATGTAGAGGACGAAATTTCATGGTCTACCTCCAGGCAATAATATCATGTACGAGTCGCGTTGTTAGCGCTCTGTATTAGTGAGTGCCAATATCGGGTGCAGTTGTCAACCCCTTCACCGAAAAAAAACATTTTTAATCTTGCGACACGAGTCATCGTGTACCGAGGAAGCCACGATTGGAAGCGTTCTTGACGTCCCATCAATCACGACGCTATTCTGGTCTGAAATAGTTCCGGGAGTGTGTCATGCAGAATCTGATCGTTTGTTCAAACTGTGGACAGACAGTATCCGTGTACAAAAATCCCATACCTACGGTGGACATAATCATCCGCACTTTTGGCGGAATAATATTGATAAAACGCAAGAATCCCCCGTACGGATGGGCCATTCCGGGAGGTTTTATCGACTACGGTGAAAGCGCTGAACATGCAGCCATACGCGAAGCGGAAGAAGAGACATCTCTCAAAATATCGAACCTGAAGCTCCTGGGAGTCTATTCGGCGCCGGATCGAGATCCGAGATTCCATACACTGAGCGTCGTATTCACAGCCGAGTCGGATGGCATTCCCGTTGCCGGTGATGATGCCCGGGAACTGGGAGTCTTTACCTATGAAACTCTTCCCTCACAACTCGCGTTCGATCACGCCACCATACTCCAGGATTATTTTTCACTGTTGAAATCTTCTCCCGGTTCTTGTTGTGTATCGTAAATCGCGTGGTTATTGCGTTGTATCGAAAGAGAGGTTATCTTCTAAAGTGGTTTTATGAAGAATTCACAAGCCTTTTCTTGAAATAGCCAGTTGTCTCTCAGCAAGAATCGACTCGGGAAAAATGCTACGGCATGACAACCAAGATAGGCTTTCAGCTTACCCAGAATTTGACTCGAGGACTCAGGAATGATCGGAATATCCAAGTTGTACTGCGGCGCGGTAGAAGCATCGGATCCCTTGCGCTACGGACGCCGTTCGGGAGAACTGCCTTCCCATTTGCTCCAGTTTTCGGCCGACAAGAAGCCGGTCGTTGTGTGGAACGTAACCCGCCGATGTAATCTCAAATGCGTCCATTGCTATTCGCATTCAGAAGACCGGAATTATGGCGGTGAGCTGTCCCTGGATGAAGGAAAATCCCTCATCGAGGATCTCGCTCAATTCGGCTCGCCCGTGGTGCTCTTTTCCGGAGGCGAACCGCTCATCAGGCCGGACATCCTGGAATTGATCCAGTACGCGGTTAACTTGGGCCGCAGAGCCGTAGTATCGACCAATGGAACCCTGATCAACGAGCGAATGGCGGAAAAGCTTCAGGAAATCGGGCTTTCATATGTAGGGATTAGCCTGGACGGTCTGGAACAAGTGCATGATGCATTCCGCGGCGTACCCGGTACTTTCCGGAGAGTTGCATCTGCCATAAAGAATTGTCAGGCTGTCGGCCTCAAAGTGGGACTGAGGTTCACGATCAACAAAAGAAATTATGAAGATATTCCCGGCATTTTTGACCTTGTGGAAGACCTGGCCATTCCGAGAATATGTTTCTATCATTTGGTGTACGCTGGGCGCGGCACGGATTTGATGAAAGAGGATCTCGATCACGAACAGACCCGCTATGTAGTGGACCTGATCATGGACCGGACAAAAATGCTCCACGATAAAGGATTTCCTGTGGAGGTTCTCACCGTGGATAATCATGCAGACGGTCCGTACCTCTATCTTCGGCTCAAAAGAGAAGATCCGGAACGTGCCCGGGAGGTCTTGAAACTGCTCCAGATGAATGAAGGGAATAATTCAGGGAGAGGTATCGGATGTGTCTCCTGGGACGGAAGTGTCCATGCTGACCAGTTCTGGAGACACCATACGTTCGGCAATGTTCGGGAGAAGAGATTCAGCGAAATCTGGACAGACACACACGATGATTTCCTCATGAAATTAAAGGATAAGAAAAATCACGTGAAAGGGAGATGCTCGCAATGCACGTGGCTGTCCGTATGCGGTGGAAATTTCCGGGTACGAGCTGAAGCAGTTCATGGAGACGTCTGGGCACCCGATCCTGCCTGTTATCTGAGTGACGAGGAAATCGGGTTGAAATAGGAACATGTCCTGTCGATAGTTTTGGTTGCTTTTTGCCTTGCTTTTGGAGACACTCCTGCAGGGTAATCTCTATCTTATGAAAGAATTGTTCTGAAAGAGGGTTGCGCAGCTAACGGGCTGGCTTTCGGCTTCTTCTCAGGACTCGTTGTTCCTCATGTTTTTCGGCGGCCATGTGCGACATCCCGAGGATATCGATTTTCTCCAGGCGCTCGAATTCGACTTTGGAGAAGTCGTTATTCGTGACAAAGCTTCGAGGGCTCTGTGGTCGGAATCGAATGTGCGCAACATGGGAAATGACACTTTCTTTCTTCTCGCTCACGGCCCGCACGAGGGACCTCCAAACGATCCGAAGAATTTGTGGAACATATACGTCCCTGCCCTTATAGAAACCATCGATATCGCGCACGGCATGAACATTACTCTGTTGACGATTCACATGTGGGTGGATCATCGGTTTGTGAAGCGCACCATAATTGAGGAGAAAAAGAACGCATTACGACAGGTGGTCGATTTCGGACGACAGCGAAATGTGTCCGTTAGTCTGGAAAATCTGTCCGAGAGCGCCGCGGATATAGAGGCGGTTCTTGCAGTGGTTCCCGACCTTGTTCTCACATTAGACGTGGGACATGGTCAACTGCTCGCGAAGACAAATACTTCATTCGAAATCATCGAGAGATTGGGGCCGTTCATCAGGCATGTCCACTTGCATGACAATCGCGGTGGAAAAGGTGTTGAAGACGATCTTCACCTGCCCATCGGAGAAGGTGTAATCGATTTTCATGGTATTCTGGGGTTGCTGAAGCACCGAAGATATGACGGAACAATGACTCTCGAATTGGAACGACACTCGCTCGAGGAAGGAAGACGGACGGTGCAACGTTTTTTGGATAATCTCTAGAGTAGCAGCGAAACAAATTCTTTCAAGCACTTTCCTTCAGTGCCGACAATTCCTTGTGTCTCGCCTGACCGGCTGTGCTACATTAAGGTTCATGCCCGTTTGTGAAAAAGACCATTCAATAACCGGCAAAATAGAACGAATTTCTTCGGAACCGAGGACCGCACCAAAAGGCGGTTATCTTTTTCGCGGTATCGAGCTGTCGACTGATGACGATTCGTCCCGAGTATTCGTAATTTTTCCGGATTTCGTCCGTGAGGATTTGTATGAGTTTCCTCTGCTCTGCTGGGAAGGCGCTCAAGTAGTCTGCTTCGGTCTCGAACTGAACAACCGGCTTGATGATGGTTCATACATTTATGGAGTGACGCCAACCTCCGATCTCGTGCTGGAACCATGTCGAGTAGTCAGTGTGACAGAAGCGGTTGAGGCTGCCGCTTGCATTCGCTCTGCGGATGTGAGGTTTCGGGTTGGACCCGAAGAACCGTTTTGGATGGCAAAAGGAAAGCTGATCCACACCCTTTTCGAACATCTTCTGGCTCGTCTGGGAGAACCGTCGGAACGCACATTTCAGGAGGCCTTTCGCAAGGCTTTACCTTCCCTCGTCTCGGTGCTTCCCGGTTCCGATATTAAAATCCACTTGAAATCGCTGGAAGCAGAGGCTCGCACACATTTTTCCAATATCAAGTCATGGCTGAAACGAAACAGTCCCAGCTTCGATTATGCTGAAGTGGAAATGGATCGGATGTCCGTCCGATGGGGATTAAAAGGACGTGCGGATGCCATACTCAGACGGGAAGACAACTCAACGGTTTTGGAACTGAAATCCGGAAAAGTACCCGTCGACGACCATCTTTTGCAGTTGTGTGCCTATTCGCTCATTTTCTCGGAGAATTCACCCCGGAATTCGGAAGGGTACATCCTCTATTCAGCCACCGGAAAAGCCGAGCGTTTGAAGGAACTGGAAAATGAGAAGAAAAATCTCGTTCTTTCCGGACGCAACAGGATTTTGTTCCTGAAACACTCCTACACCGTGAACCAGAGCGTGTCAGGGGACATGGTGTGCGGAAGGAACGGCAAATGCTTCTCAAGATTTCATTGTAACCGTCTATTCGGGAATGCTGCTGAGGCATTTTTTCCGAACGAATCGGAGCGGCGCTACTATGATCGATGGTTTCGCGTGCTTTCCGCTGATGCCTGGGCTCAGGAAGCCGAATTTGCACGTATTCTCGATGCTGCAACCCTGAAGGACCGTGTGAGCGAGGGCATCACCCTGGAAATTCAGGAGGTGAGATCCCCCGAACGAATCGATTCCGAAAACGGTATCAACGATCAGGATGACAATTCTTCCGGCGAAGATCCTTTTCCGTCGGAAAACGGCCAGAGCGGAACCCTGCTGAAAGAACTGGTGCTTTCCGAATCGTCCGCGGATTTGTTGCCCGGAGAGGAAATCATAGTCCACAGAGGAGATCCATGTGGACCCGAAGCCTTTCGTTGCAGAGTAAAAGAGTGTGCTGACGAAAAAACAACGGTACGGGTGAGGATCCCCATCTTTTGGAATAATCGGAAAGAGCCCGGGGCATGGTGCAATTGCGTCACCAACCGGTCCGAGGGCTGGTTTCTCGACCGAATTCCATTCTCCCGCGGGCGTGAAGTTGCACGCCATGCTCTCTTCAGCTTTTTCGATAAAGCAGACAAGGAAGTCATAGCGAGTGTGGTGCATGACGGATCGGAGGAGATAAAGCCTGAGATAAGACAAGCAAAGGCCAACAAAAATAAAGTCCATACACATGATAACGTTCAGCATGAAAGTACCATTTCTCCAGAAAACATCTCGTGGAGTTTAAACGAACGTCAGGAATCTGCAGTCCAGGAAGCGCTTGGTTGTCAGACATTTCATCTCATCCACGGCCCCCCCGGCACCGGAAAAACCAGAGTCCTTGCGCGTCTGATCCGAAAATGCCTGGAACGAGGCGAGCGGGTACTGGTGGCATGTCCCACCAATGTTGCCCTGGACCGTCTTCTTTTGGCGCTTATCGATCTGGACGTAAGAAATTTCCTCAGAATCGGCGGTCGCTTCAACGTATCCAAAGAATTCGTACGGGCATTGGAACTGACTCACAATACTACCGCGCTCTTTCAGGAACTGGCGTCAAAAGAACACGATTTCAAAGCGTTCAAGAAACGGGTGACTGAAACTCAGCTTGTAGGAGCAACAGCGTATCAATGCACAGCACATCCTGTATTTCTGAGGCAGAAATTCGATAGAGTTGTGGTGGACGAAGCAGGCCAACTGGATGAGCCTTCAACTCTGGGGCCGATCTCCATGGCACCAAAGTTTATTCTCGGAGGTGACCATCTTCAGTTACCGCCGGTGGTAAAGGTGCAGAATCAGGATCCTACTTCGGAAGGCGCTTTGCTCGAACGCTCGTTATTCGAACGTCTGTTCGATGAAGCCGACCGCCAGAGAGTATCCTCTCTGGAGATCCAGTACAGGATGAACACGGAAATCCAGAATATCCCGTCACGTCTCTTTTACCAGGGATTGCTGAAGCCCTCGCAGGAAGCGGCAACTCGTCGTCTGAAATTGGATCTCACAAATTCTCGCGATCCTCGCGTGAACCGCATTATCGATCCTGAACGTCCGGTGGTCTTCGTCGACATCGATGGTGCAGAGAATTCCAAGGCTCGCCCTGAAGAAGCGGAGATTGCGTGCCGGATAACCGAGACTCTTGTCAACTCGGGAATGGCTCCCCATGAAATAGGGATAATCACGCCCTATCGTGCGCAGCAGTCGCTCATCAGACGAAAATTGGCTTCCGGAGGAAGTCACATTTCTTCTCTTTCTGCCGACACTGTGGATAGCTTTCAAGGTGGTGAACGCGAGGTTATAATATTATCCTTGGCTCGTTCGGACAGTGTCACGACGTTTCTCGCGGACAAAAAGCGCCTGAACGTATCACTGAGTAGAGCCAGATCCAAACTCATCCTGCTGGGCCATGGACCGGTTCTCCGGGAGCATCCGCTTTTTGCCGAACTTCTGCAGGGATTGGAACGTGTGAAGATGTGATGACGTGATGCCAGGAAAAAAGACGTTTCAAGAACGCCGCCCGCTCAACTCATCTCCCTGCTCGTTACAAGAGGCTTTTAATGACAAAGAAAAATGAAGAGATATATCTAATAGACGGAAGTTCTTACATTTATCGCGCATACCACGCCATGGGCGGCCTGTCGAATTCCAAGGGATTTCCGACGAACGCGATATTCGGATTCTGCAACATGCTGGCAAAGACCATGCGTGAACGGGCTCCGAAACGAATCGCCGTAATCTTCGACGCCAAGGGTCCCAATTTCAGGTATGAAATCTACCCGGCATACAAGGCAAACAGACCACCGACACCGGACGATTTGCAGATTCAGATCCCAAGAATCCATGAAATAGTCGAAGCGTATCGAATCCCGAGTATCTCTGTACCCGGCTTCGAGGCTGACGACATTATTGCCGCTCTGAGTCGGCTGGCTGCGGACAAAGGCTGGAAAGTCACGATTGTCTCTGGAGATAAGGACCTGACGCAACTCGTTAGCGATGGCATCAGCATGTGGGATCCTCAACGGGACGTCACGTACGATCGCGAAGGGGTCTCCAAGAAATTCGGGGTTTTTCCCGAGCAAATGTTGGATTTCCTGGCATTGGTCGGAGATTCGTCCGACAACATACCCGGTGTGCCGGGTATCGGTCCGAAAAGAGCTATAGCGCTTCTCCAGGAATTCGGCTCATTGGAGGGCATATACACAAATATCGACAGAGTGGCTCAAAAAAGTGTGAAGGAGAAGCTGGTCGGAAACAAGGATAACGCGTTCTTGAGCAGAAAACTTGCGGAACTCAGGTTTGAAGTGCCGCTCCCTGTTCAGCCTGAAGATCTTGTTGTTCAGGAACAGGATTCAGAGGCGCTCAGAGAGATTTTCAAGGAATTGGAGTTCAAGAAGCTTCTGGAGGAATTACCGGCCAGAAGGTGTCTCGATTTTTCCGGGTACTGCACTATTTCCACTATGGAAGAACTGCTTGAATGGGTAGAAACGTTCAGGCGGGTTCGAAGATTTGCAGTCGATCTCGAGACCACCAGTACGGAACCCATGCGAGCAAAACTTGCGGGGCTTTCTTTTTGCGCAGAGAGTGGAAAAGCCTGTTATCTGCCTGTGGGACATACTCAGGGCAGTCAACTGAAAAAGGATGAAGTCCTGACAGTACTGCGACCGGTTCTGGAAGACGAGACGATTTTCAAATTCGGTCAGAACATAAAGTACGACATGATCGTTCTCAAACGGGAAGGAATTACGGTAAAGGGAATCACGTGTGATACTATGTTGGCGTCCTACCTTTTGGACCCTTCGCGGCGCGGGCATTCCCTGGACGATCTGGCTGAAAGTTGTCTCGAGCACCGCACCATCAGAATTACGGAACTCATTGGTACAGGCAAGAATCAGATCCTGTTCTCTGAAGTCGATATTGAAAATGCCACGAAATACGCGTGTGAAGACGCTGAAGTGACCTGTAGAGTTGCTGAAATACTGTGTCCCCGGTTGGAAACCGAAGGCCTCACGAAGCTTATGAACGAGGTGGAACTCCCGCTTATTCCCGTTCTCGTGGATATGGAGATCGCCGGTGTCAGAATAGATATTCCGTATCTGAGAACTCTATCAGAAGAATTCGGGGAGATGCTCAAATCTTCGGAAGAAGCCATCTACGAAATGGCTGGAGAGCCTTTCAACATCAATTCGCCCAAGCAACTTGGGGAGATATTATTCAAGAGACTGGGATTAAAAGGTGTGAAGAAAACCAAGACCGGTCTTTCCACATCGCTTGAAGTTCTTGAGGAACTCGCACTGGAACACGAGCTTCCTCGGCTGATTCTGGGATACCGTTCGATTTACAAATTGAAATCCACGTACGTGGACTCCCTCGTAAACCTGGTGAATCCTGAGACCGGGCGCATTCATACCTCTTATAATCAAGCGGTTACGGCAACGGGTCGCCTCTCTTCTTCAGATCCCAATCTCCAGAATATTCCGATTCGCAGCACTGAAGGTCGTAAAATCAGAGCAGCTTTTATTCCCGATGACGGGTACGCGTACGTGGCCGCGGATTATTCACAGATCGAATTGCGCCTTGTTGCACATATTTCCGGAGATGAGCGGCTCAAACAAGCTTTTATTGCCGGTGAAGATATTCACGCGATTACAGCCGCGGACGTATTCGGATGTTCGCTTGCCGAGGTCGTGCCGGAGATGCGACGCAGAGCAAAAGAGATCAATTTCGGTATCATATATGGAATGGGTCCCTTCAAGCTCGCAGGCAGAATCGGTGTGGGGCTTAAAATGGCCAAACAATATCTGGAAGACTATTATCGGACGTACGCGGGAGTTCGCCAGTACATGGAGGAAGTGCCTGAAAGAGCCAAACGGGATGGGTATGTGACAACCATACTCGGCCGCAAACGTTTCTTGCCGGACTTGAACAATCCCAACAAGATCGCTCAGCAGGCTGCGAAAAGGATGGCGGTGAATACTACCATTCAGGGAAGCGCCGCGGATCTCATGAAACTTGCGATGATTCGTGTCCACGATGCATTGAAAAAGACCGGCCTTCCGGCTCGAATGATCCTTCAGGTACACGACGAACTTGTTTTGGAAGTCAGGGAAGACGTTGCTCGGGAAGCGCAAACCCTTCTCAAGAGGGAGATGGAACACGTATATCCGCTGTCCATACCACTTGTAGTGGATACCGCCATCGGAAAAAATTGGGACGAGGCTCACTAATGGATAACTTGGACGCATGGATACTCACGATCGGAAACGAAATCGTTAACGGGGTGATTACCGACACAAATCGGGAAACCATTACCCGTGAGCTGCGAACCGCCGGCATTACGGTGAAAGGTATGTCTTCCGTTGGAGACGACCCGGCGCTCATAGCCGATGCACTGGAAAATGCGATGGCAAGGGCGTCGATCACTATTGTATCCGGGGGGCTGGGACCTACTGAAGACGACAAGACTGCAGCATCGGCAGCCTCGTTTCTGGGAGTGGATCTCAAGCTTGATAAAGAGCAACTGGCTCGCATCGAAGACCGATTCAGGCAATGGCAACGGCCCATGGCACCGTCCAATACAAAACAAGCCATGTTGCCTGCCGGATCGACTCCGATTCCCAACGATCATGGGACGGCACCCGGATTTATGATCGAGAAGAACGGCCGCGTTGCTCTGTTCTTCCCCGGTGTGCCTCGCGAATTGATCAGGATGTTGAGAGAGCAAGGACTCCCCAGGATAGCCGAACGTTTCGGGGTTTCTCGGGACGTTTTCAGAACACGTACCCTTATTGTGTATGGCTTTTCAGAATCCAAACTCGGGGAAATCCTGGCGGATGTCGCTCAAGACGAAGACAGCTACCACCTGGCGTTCCTCCCGCGATTTCCCATAATCAGATTGAGACTGGACGCTCGGGGAACAACGCAAGAGCTTGCCGACCACATTCTCGGTACGAAGCTCAATGTCATTAGAGAACGGCTCGAACAGAATATTATCTCTGAGGATGGGAGTTCCATCGAAGAAGTGGTTCTGGGTCTTATGAAGGCGCGTAATCTGAAGCTCTCACTCGCCGAATCCATAACCGGTGGAATGATAGGAGACATGATCACACGGGTTCCCGGTTCTTCTTCCGTGTTTATGGGGTCTGTCGTCAGTTACTCGAATGAAATGAAATCAGCGCTGTTGAACGTGTCTGGAGAAACGCTCAGCACGTACGGAGCAGTATCTCATCAGTGTGCCCGAGAAATGGCTGAAGGAGCCAGGGTAGTTGGAAAGGCAGATATTGGCGTATCTGTAACAGGTATCGCCGGTCCCTCGGGTGGCACCCCGGAAAAACCGGTAGGCACTTTCTATGTTGGCCTTGCCACTGAGCAAACTACGCTGTCCAGAGGCTTCTTGATGCCGGGAATACGCGACTGGGTACGCACCCTTGCCGCAATGCAGGGGCTCGACATCTTGAGAAGGTACCTTCTAGGATTCAGACTTCACGGAACCGAAGAGTAATTGGGATTTTCCAGACCTGTTTTGCTTGAGAAGAGGAAGTGAGTTTTTCTGCGCGTGAGAAATCGACAGGATTGCTGCCAAGCTAGCTTATTTCTAGAAGATCAGTCCCAATTGAACAAACGCGCCTTGCCACTGTGCTTTCAAATTGGCTTGAATGGGTTGCGCTGTCTGAATACGATCAGGAGTAGCATCCATATTCAGATTGACCCATCTAAAACCGCCCTCCAGGCTGACGGCAAAGGTCGAAAATCCGTAGAGACTTGTTTGCCAGATTGACGGGCGCACTCCCCCTGACACTTCCCAGTCCGTTATCTTGATGTCAGGATTCTGTTTAACCAAAGGAATCGGGAATCGCGCACGTGCTTGAGCAAAAATCGGAATATCCCGAATGCGGCCGGGAATTGCATATCCATGAAGTCCGATGGTAACCGGATTGGAAGTCTTGTACTCCACGCGGCCGGTCCGGTCATCGACGAATTTCGGGACTTCGAATCCGTAATCGAAATTGGCTCCCAATCTAAGAAATGGGTACCGAATTACATCAAGATCGACACCTGCACGGATCGCGCCGAAATCCAGTTCTCCAAATACTATGGGCGGCAATGGTGGTGGCAACAAAACAGGGGAACCCTGGAATTTATGATCTTCTATATGTAATCTTAAACCTAACCTATCGATATTGAGCTGAAACCACGCCTCTTTCATTACCTCCGGATCGCCCGAGATGTCGAATCTTTCCTTCAAGTCCACATCTTGACCGTTGATGGTTGCATTTGCTGACGAGAGCCGGGCAAAGAACAGCCTGACATTGGCAGACCCTCTGAAGTCCGACCAGTCGAACCAGGACGATGAACCCCACCATGACGCATCCTGAGCACCGGAGATTCCGGGGCACAATAAGAGGAGTGTCAGCACGGCCGACAGAAGTATCCGCGGAGTGATTTGCCTATAGATCTTCAATCCATACCTCTTTTTCCGAGGCAATAAAGAAATAAACATAACATTATATGATCACAAGCGAATATATATCACACCCAAGCTGGCTGTCAAGGAATTACTCTCGACAGATCGGACATTCTCAACATTTTGTAGTTGCACTGAAATGAGGTCAACGGGAGCGGTCAACAATCTTCTATGCTCGACTCCGAAATAACAGTCGACGGACAGTACTCCGCATAGTGCAAATGCTCTTTTACCGCTATTCCTGTTGAGTACCTCGTCGTGATATACTATGGTAAGTAACAGTGAGTTCCCCCTTTCAGTGCTTTCGACCTTTTCGGAGGTGAAAGTGGCTTTTCGAACTATCCCTGAAAATGTAATCTCTCAATGCGGTCCGGCCGGACTGGTCCCCTATCCGGCTGTCATCGCCCATACTCGGAAAAATAGTCGATCTGAAGCCGTAGGCGACGGCTTCAGTAAAGGTACAAGGTTATCGTCACCGTACAAATCTCTTTACCATAACTGCTTTGCATTGTCTGAACGAGATGGAATTCGTGATGTCGTGATTCTTGTGGGTGATCTTGTTTTTCGTCGCGATCGTGCCCTTATCATATGAGGCGAGTGCTCCCGAAAGGTTCCGGGTGGCTTGGATCGAGACGCCCGCTAATTCATCATAGACTGTTTGAATGCTTAAGCCGCTCCAGGGGGTAAACATGTCGGTGCCTTCTCCATATCTGCCGAAAAATCACGTTCGCGTTGTTACGGCAGCTTCTCTTTTCGACGGCCATGACGCAGCCATTAATATTATGCGGAGAATTCTCCAGGCTTCCGGCGCGGAAGTGATTCACCTGGGACACAACCGATCGGTCCTGGAAATTGTGACAGCAGCAATACAAGAGGACGCTCAGGCCATAGGAGTAAGCTGCTATCAGGGCGGCCATGTTGAATTCTTCAAATATCTTGTGGATTTCCTGGCGGAAAAAGGAGCGCCTCACATCAAAGTCTTCGGAGGCGGAGGCGGTGTAATCGTTCCGGAAGAGATTCGTGAACTGGAAACGTACGGCGTGGCCAAGATCTACAGTCCGGATGACGGCCGCCGACTTGGCCTGCAGGGCATGATAAACCATTTCCTTGAACTCAGTGATTTTTCCACGACGGACGGCAACATGGACGGAGATGTCGAAGAACTCGCGCCTTTGCAGTGGCGACTCATAGCTCGATCCATCACTGCCGTAGAAGTAGCAAAGGAATGCGGGAACGGAAACTTACCGGCAATAAGAGATGCTCTCCACAGCAAAGTGGGTGATAAGAAGGTACCCGTTCTTGGAATAACCGGAACAGGTGGAGCAGGGAAATCTTCGCTCACAGACGAAATAGTGCTCCGTTTTCTGAACGATCAAAAAGAGAAGACTGTGGGGATAATTTCCGTCGACCCGACTCGCCGCAAAACTGGAGGAGCGCTGTTGGGAGACCGGATCAGAATGAACTGCATTTACAACGACCGGGTGTACTATCGTTCCCTCGCCACGCGCAACATCGGCATGGAAATTCCGGCACATATGGAAGAATCCATCGAGGTTCTCAAAGCTGCAGGATTCGATCTGATTATTGTGGAAACAGCCGGTATCGGCCAGGGTGACGCAGCAATTGTACCGCTTGTGGATGTGGCTCTGTATGTAATGACATCAGAATTCGGAGCCCAAAGCCAGCTCGAAAAAATAGACATGCTGGATTTCGCGGATCTCGTTGCTGTCAACAAATACGACAGGCAAGGGTCGGAAGACGCCATACACGATGTTCGAAAACAAATTCAGCGTAACAAAATCTCATTCGGTTCGTCTCTCGAGGAATTCCCGGTCTATGGAACTATTGCATCACGTTTCAACGATGACGGAGTGACCAGTCTCTATGTCGGCATTGTTGAGGAAATAAACCGTAAAACCGGAGTTAATTGGGTAACGAGCTACAAGGCCAGGCCTGATAAGAAATCGTCTTCAAAGACCATCATCATTCCCCCGGAACGAACTCGGTATTTGTCCGAAATTGCGGCAGTCATCAGAAGATACCATGAATGGGGAAAGGAGCAGGAGAACCTTGTCCGAAGAATTTGGCAACTCGACGCAGCGGCAAAAGCGTTGAGAGAAGAAGGTATAGAAGAGCACTCGGACGCGCTCGAATCGATAAAGCACCTGCAGGAAAGCATAGAAAGAAGGCTCGATCCGAGGGCCCTGCGTCTTGTTGGCGAATGGGAGGAAATGAAGCATGCATATTCCGGGAAGGAATATGTATTCAAGGTTCGGGGGAAAGAAATCCATGTTCCTCTCCGCTTCCAAACCCTGAGCGGGACGTCTTTGCCCAGAATCGTGCTTCCGAAATTCCAGGATCGCGGCGAGATTCTTAGATGGAGACTCCGAGAAAACCTGCCGGGAATGTTTCCTTACACGTCCGGAGTTTACCCGTTCAAGCGCCAGGATGAAGATCCTACACGCATGTTTGCCGGAGAAGGAGATCCGTTCAGGACAAACAGACGATTCAAGTACTTATCGGAAAACTACGAAGCCAAGAGACTATCCACGGCATTCGACAGCGTAACTCTCTACGGTATGGACCCGGAGGAACGTCCTGATATTTATGGGAAGGTTGGAACTTCCGGAGTATCGGTATGCACCCTGGACGATGTCAAGGAACTCTATCGAGGCTTCGATCTTGCCTCTCCCAATACGTCCGTTTCCATGACGATTAACGGACCTGCCCCCATCATGTTGGCAATGTTCCTGAACACTGCCATAGATCAGAAATTGGACGAATACAGGGCCCAGCACGGGGAACCGGCTCCGGATCAAGCAGCGAAAATCAAGGCTGACGTCCTGATGAATGTCAGAGGCACCGTGCAGGCTGACATACTCAAGGAGGATCAAGGACAGAACACCTGCATTTTCTCCACAGATTTCTCGCTGAAAATGATGGGGGATATCCAGGAATATTTCATCCAAAATGAAGTGCGCAACTTCTATTCCGTTTCTATTTCCGGATATCACATTGCCGAGGCCGGGGCTAATCCGATTACGCAACTGGCCCTGACTCTGGCCAACGGTTTCACGTACGTCGAATACTATTTATCCCGTGGCATGCGCATAGACGCGTTCGCTCCCAATCTGTCGTTCTTTTTCTCCAACGGACTGGAACCTGAATACAGCGTTATCGGCCGGGTGGCTCGGCGCATCTGGGCAATCGCCATGAGAGAAAAATACGGTGCGAACGAACGTTCCCAGATGCTCAAATATCATGTCCAGACCAGCGGACGATCGCTGCACGCGCAGGACATTCAGTTCAACGACATTCGGACTACGTTGCAGGGGCTTATCGCCATCTACGACAACTGCAATTCTCTGCACACCAATTCCTATGATGAGGCAATCACGACTCCCACAGAGGAATCGGTTCGCCGCGCGCTGGCCATTCAACTAATCATTAATAAAGAATGGGGCATCAGCAGAATCGATAATATCAATCAAGGAAGCTTTGTCATCGAGGAATTGACGGACCTTGTCGAAGAAGCGGTGCTTCAGGAATTCGATCGCATATCCCAGAGGGGCGGCGTTCTCGGAGCAATGGAAACCGGATATCAGCGCACCAAGATCCAGGATGAATCGCTCTACTATGAAAACCTGAAATCAACCGGCGAATACCCCATTATCGGAGTAAACACCTTCATCAACCCTTACGCGGATTACGAGGATCTATGTAAAGTCGAGTTGGCCAGAGCCACCGAGGATGAGAAAAAATCGCAGCTTACGCGGTTACAGGAATTCCAGGAAAGAAACAAAGCCATGTGCGATATTTCTCTGAACAGACTTTTCAGAGTGGCTCAGACGGGCGGAAACATTTTTGAAGAACTCATGGAGACAGTCAAATACTGTTCGTTGGGACAGATATCCCGAGCCTTGTTTCAGGCAGGCGGACAGTACAGGAGGAGCATGTAGCCGAGCAGCAGGCAATCTGCGCCCTGGAAGGGCGGTCCAATAATAGTCACGGGTGTCAGAAGCTGTCTCAAAAGTCGAAATTCATCCCAAATCGTGGCACGAAATTCTCATCATCTTCACGGCCTGATTGTAGGGGCGCCCCTCGTGGGTGCCCGGTAGTGACCGGCCTCCGTGCCGGTCATTGCGGAAGGGCAGGCACGAGACCTGCCCCTACAAGGATGATGAATCGTGGCACGATGTGTTGTGCATTCGAGAATTTTGAGACAGTTTGGTCAACCCGTGGACAGTGCGATATCCACAAGTATGGTTCAACGACCCTGAAAGGGTCTACCAACAGGCAATGATTCCCAAATGTGATTGATGGACCCTTTTCAGGGTCCCGAGAACAAAGGATTTGCCGTATCGCTTCCGTGGGCTTGCACCCACGGCTATTGTTTCTTGTTACGTAGCCCCTTCGGGGCCGAAGATATCTCTCCCATGCGTAACTGAATAGTTGCGAGAAGAGTTAAGACGTAGTTGATAGTTTTTGAAACAGACTACTGCTAATTGATGCTTGAGGTCATAAACAGATGAATATTGCCCAAGGAGTGATCTTGGTTGTGGGAGGAGTCATTGGACTTGTTGTTACCAGACATCTGACCTGCAATGCGTACAAGAAGTCAGGTCTAGATGCCCCTACAGAATTTCTGAAAGCACCACAGGACGCAGGAATAGTGCCAAGGTATGTATCTATTTTGAATTTAGCCTCCTGGCTAATGGTGATTGTAGGTATGTTCCGTCTCGGTTCTCGATTAACTCACATTTTTTGAGATTCTGTTAGATGTATGTTCTTGCTTTCAACTTTTTGATATGGCTGACCGAATAAAATGACGTTGAGGAAAAACCGGGTGAGCGGTGATGCCTTTCAATAACGGTGAGCGGTTGATCGCTTCTTGAGAAGCGCTTTAGACTACAAATCGAGCTGAACTCCCTCTCTTACCCGGTATGATTTCCAGCCTAGCATCGATTCGTTCTGTGAGCTCGGGCACGTGAGAGATTACTCCCACCAGTCTGCCTTCCTGCTTCAGCTCCATCAGCGCGCGTAAGGCGAGGTCCAGAGCCTCCGGGTCCAAGCTGCCGAATCCTTCGTCGACGAAAATCGTGTCCAGGTGGATTCCTCCGGCATAAGCCTGCACAGTATCCGCAAGCCCTAACGCCAGGGCCAGAGATGCGAGGAAACTCTCCCCTCCGGATAGAGTGTACACAGGTCTTGAAGTCCCGGTGAATGTGTCGTGCACTTCTAAATCCAGTCCACCCGGAACTCTGCGATCCGCTTGCGTCGTCACTCGATGCAGGTGAAACCGGCTGTTGCTCATTATCTTGAGTCGTTTGGAAGCCGCAGCGAGAACATCGTCAAGGAGAGCGGCAAGAACAAACCGCTGAAACGTAATCCTGTCCCGGTTCGTTCCGTTTGCCGCCTGAGATATGGAGCCTGTGAGGGAATATTGCGATTCCAATGTGACAAGCTGTTTGCCGATTGTCGAATGATCGGAGAGAAAGCGCGTCACTCGCTGAAGCTCCTCATTGAGCTTCACTTCTTCCCGTAATGCTTCTTCGAGCGACTTTCGAGCTTCCTGCGCGGCCTTTTGCAGCGTCCCCATATCGGGTTCCGCAAGATTTTCGGCATTCGCATCGGCTCGATGAACCCTGTCCTTGGCTGCTCTTAAGTTGCCCTCGAATTCCCGAATGCGCGTTTCCATGAGTCTGATTTCTTCAGAGGTTCTTTTTGCTGCAAGGAACGCTTTCTCGTCAGGAAATTGAGCTTCTTTCAGACTCCTGTGAAATTCTTCTCTCTGGATAAGCAGTCGGCTCGATGCAACTGCAGCCGTATCTTCAGCGGCTTTCCGGCCGGCCTGAAATCCGTGGAAAAGCTCATTGGCATGCAATGCCGCGTTTCGCGCTTTGTTCAAATCGGCTTCCATGGCCGCAATCTTCTTTTTCACGGAGGTTTTTTCACGTTCGAACTTCTCCGGTTCCTGCATATGTTCCGGAAGTTGCTCTTTCAGAGCGGCACACTGTGCCTGAATAGTCTGCAAGCGAGATAGAGATTCGGTTCGTCGAACTTCCGCTTTTGAAAACGTATCTTCACATCCGGATATGGAACGCTCAAGATTTTCGGCCTGTTCTGCGAGAAGAGCCGCTACTTTTCGCGCCTGTTGTGATTTCTTCAATTCAAGCTTTAAATTTTTGAGCTCGGCCTGCAGCTCGAGAGGCTCCTTGTTTCCATGAGAACCAAGCGCTTCCTTGCGGGCTTCAGCCTCTGAACGTATTTGCATGAGGGCAAGCTCCCGTTGAGTCTTTTCTCGATGGCATTCCTCTACTTTGGAGCGGAACTGATCTATTTGGGCCTTCTTTCGTTTGATTCGAGTCAGATCCGGTGTCTTCAGGTCCAGAGGAGCAGGAGCCGGGTGTTCTTTTGAACCACATACCGGACAGGGAACGCCCTCTGAGAGACTAGAGGCCAATAAGGCTGCTTGCCCGCGTATCCACTCTTGTTCAAGGTGATCGTACTCGACAAGTGCCTTCGCTAAATGCGCTTCGGCTTGGGAGAGCTCATCCGATATTCCATGGAGAGACTTCGACTCGATATTTTCGGAGGCATTCAGGGATTCCAGTTTCTTGAAAATTGCGTATGCTTGCTCGATTTCAGCAATCTTGAGGCTGTAGAACTCCTCGCGTGCGGCGGCCTTCTCAGCTCGTTCCTGTTCGGGCAGAATTTCCGCCATCTGCGATTTACACTTCTCCAAGGCTTCTCTTGTCTTTTGCAGATCTGCTTCTCTTTGTTGGAACTCTTTTGTCGCTCGAGATAACTCCTGCCGCACAGTTTGCAGTTGTTTTACCTGCGGAGTGAGATTTTCCAATTGGGCGAATCTCTGTTTGTACTTCTCGACGACCGGTGCCTTTTCTTCCTCCGCTGCAAGAGCCTGCGAGGCGCTTTCTTTCTGTTCTGCTGCGCCCTGAAGATCTTTCCTCGCTTGATCGAGCCGACGGTTTGCCTCATCCGATTCCTGAGTCCGCAAGGTGAGCATGTTAGCCTGAGGAATTACTGCCGCGGCCTTGTGAGCTGCAGCCAAAACATTCTTTTGTGCGTCGTAGGCTTCGGTCTTCAGTTCCAGGTTTTGGAGCGCCTTTCTTGCCGCATTCAGCTCATCGAGCTTTTCTCTAGCTGCCCTTCCCTCGTTCAACTGATCTCGGGTTTGTTCTTCAGAACGCTTTAAATGCTTCAATTTTTGCCGGAATTCGGAACATCGATGCTCCAATGCGGATCTCCGCTCTCTTAATTCATCCGCGGATGTGGCATCTGCCTGACCTAAAAGGAATCCGAGCTTAGTCTGGGCATCTTTGATCTGCAGTTCCAAATCTCTTGCGGCTTGCTTCAGCGCTTCTTCGATTCGTCGATAGAATTCCGTTCTGAACAAGACTTCCAGAATGGCCTGTTTTTCCTTTGAATCGGCCAACAATAAACGCCGAAACTCGCCCTGTGGCAGCATCACGACCTGCCGGAACTGGTCGCTACGAAAACCGACCAGCCGCTCGATTTCTTCTGTGACGCGTTTCCATTGAGTCGCTACAACAGTGCCTTCAATCTCATCGGATTCCAGGCCGGTACGTTTGTGGAGGATTGCTTCCGGTCTTACTATCGATGTCTTGCCTCCTTTGCCGGGACGCGTTTGTTCGGGTTTTCGGTACACCCGGTACACATCAGGCCCGAGGCTGAAATCAAACTGCACTTCGGTTTGCACGTCAGAAGAAGCATGATCGCTGCGCACTTGTTTGGGTTCCCTGTGCATTCCTGAGCAGACGCCATACAAAGCGAAACACATGGCATCCAGGACACTTGTTTTTCCGGATCCTGTAGGCCCATGAATCAGGAAGAGCATACGATTACGCAACGTCCGAAAATCGAATATCTGTTCGTCCGGATAAGGGCCGAATGCCTTCACTACTAATTTCAACGGTTTCATGGGATTGCCGACTCCCGGTCCTTCTGTCTCAAAGCGCTCACGATGGTGTCATAAGCCTGAGCCTGCTCCTGCGACAGCTCGTTTCCGGTAACTTCTTGATAGAACGCAGCAAATAAATCGGCATCGCTCAGTTTTCGGTGATCGCCGGGGGCTCGGCCGCTTCCCCCTCCTGCTTCCAGATGAGGCCGTTCGATATGCAGAGTATTGGGATAGATTTCCCTGATCTTGCCCATTACATCAAGGATGGGAGTCTGATCCAAAAGGGATACAAGTAGGTAATCGTCGCGACTTTCGCCATTTGCCGGTCCTTGAAGAATGTCGGTGAGAAATCCGGAGATGCGACGAACGTCCCGTCTGACGGTCAGAGCAACGCTGTCCACCTGACACGTGCCGTCACGGTCGAACTCAACCAGGTGCACAACCTTCTTGTGGTCCGCCTCCGAGAAAGAATACTTGAGCAGAGAACCTGAATAACGGATCTGAGACCCTCCTGCGGTCTGAGGCCTGTGCAAATGTCCCAGAGCAACGTAATGGAAATCCGAGAAAACGGAAGCGTTGACGCAGTCAACGCCGCCTATACTGAGAGGACGCTCTGATTCTGCCTCTTCACATCCTGAGATAAATGCATGAGCAAGGAGTACTGACCGTTCTCCCGGGGTTCGCGACCGGGTGTCCAACATGGCCTTTATAGCGGATTCATGACCCGTCAGTTCCTCACACGAGAGCTTTTCTCTCACCAGGGCAGGTTCTGCATAGGGAAGGCTATAAAAGCTCACCGCTCCGTGTGCGTCGTGGAGAATAACCGGAAGAAATTTTTCAGTGACCGAGCCGAATACGTGCAGTCCTTGCCGGGAAAAGACCTTGGCCCCGAAATCCATACGAATAGGGCTGTCATGATTTCCGGCTATAGCGATCACTGTCAGGTTCAGATCCGTAACCATCTCTGACAGGAATTCATCGAGCAATTCCACTGCATCCGGAGGAGGAACTGCCCTGTCATAAACGTCTCCGCAAATTAGCAGAGCATCCGGATTACAGTCCCTGATGAAGAGCGCTAGCTGCCCTAGCGCATGGGCCTGATCCTCTATGAGTCGTTGCCCATGCAGAATCCGCCCCAGGTGCCAATCTGCGGTATGTACGAATCTCATGAATCCTCTCGATCTCTGAGGCGAACTTTATACTCCAATACGGGGTGAGTTGAGAAGTGTTTCGAGTAATTTTTCTCTCATTGAAGAAAACTGATGCAGGTCAGGACTTAGAATTGCAGGAGACAGATGTAATACCATTTCGCAGTTGTGCACATAAGATAGCGAAGGCTGGGGTGTCCTGAGCGGAATGATTAGACGGCTCTGCGTCGTCCGGAGCGAGGGATACTCCAGCCTCCCAGATCATCAAAAGAGAAGCGAATCAGTATAAGAAGTTCTCGATCGGGTTAGTTGTCATCTCAATACGGACTCGGCACTAGAGTCCCCTGATCTTGTACACAATTGAATTCGTTGAATCCTTGTGCATGAGGTCGATTTCCGCTATTCCGCTCTTCACAAGTTCCTGGATGATTCTTTCCGCTCTGTCGAGAGTGACGTCGAGTTCAAGGGCCAAGCGTGTCGCCGTAAGACAGTTACCGTATTTCGCCGCGACGATAATGGCTTCATTGGTATCTTTGAGACGTGGACGCCACGCGAGAAGCGCGCTCCCTCCCGCGATCATGGCCAGTGCGGTGAGCACTGTCTCCGGACCGATCAAGGTAAACGCATACAATGGACAAGACGTGAAGAGGAGCATACAGCCGAGAGCGATCAAACCGCGACCTCCCCATTTTCTTCGAGAAGCCTTGCGCGCCTTTTCTTCCAGATGATCTTCTACGAGATGCCGCATATGGGCTTGTTCCGTCTGCGTCGACACATCCAATCGACTCGGAGTACTGACGGTATCGTCTTCTCTTACCTTTTTCTCGTATTCTGGAGCTCTCTTTTTTCGGGTCAAATCAAGCGTATCGAATTTTTCCATGTTTCATCCCAAACGAGCTTTTGCTGAAATATCGCAACCCTGAATAACGTTGAATCATCGGCATTGTCTTTCATGCAATCCGGTTTCCTCGATTGTCCCGACTCGCGCAGTCCAGAGTTTCCTGTATTCTCTCATATCCCATTTTATTTTCATTTTTTTCATACACAAGTCCCCGCTGATACAGATTTATAACAAGCGACTTTTCCCGAAAATTCTCAATAAGATGTGGAGCACTTCGGAGATGCAAGATCTTGACAGCGAGAGTAGGTTTTGTAAACCTAAAACAAAGGTACTTTCCGTGGCGTCAAGTTCTCTTTGTTCGGAATTACCTTCAATTAATATTTTTCGATAATGTCCCGATAGAAACGGAGTTCCTGTTTGATTGTCCCTAACCTGAAATTAGTATTCTTTGTCGGTATTTCATATGAGTAATGACCCTTGAAAAGAACCGCAAATTGGGGGAAATCACCTTTTTTTCGTTCACACTCGGAGGAGGATAGTATGAAAACCGCATATCGCCGGATTCTCACAGCCTTTTTGACAAATCTGTTGGTCGCCGGTGTATGGATAATTCCAGCATTTGCTCAACAGATAGGTTCGGTTCAGGCGGTGGAAGGAGGCGTTTACATGCGGCACTCCGATGAGTCGGAGTTCCGACAGGCAAATAAAGGTGACCCCGTAGCAATTGGAGATACGTTTCAAAGCGACAAAGACAGTAAAGGGCTGGTGTCATTCGTTAACAACAGTCATACTTCCATGGGACAGTTGTCTGAAATCTACTTCTACGATCTGGAAAAATCAGGGCAGACGAGCCACTTCAGCGCAGATATGACCGAAGGAATTATCCGGTTTGTCCACAAGCTGCCCAACTCGGATCCTCCTTCATCTTATACGATCGTAACCCCCACAGCCCTCATCAATGTGGAACCGACAGATCGGCCTGTGGACTTCGTGGTGAACGTGTACAATCCGAAGCAGACTACGGTGACTGTGATTTGGGGCCGTGTTCGAGTGAAGAACATTCTGGACGAATTGCCGGCAGAGCAGCTCCTGACATCCTGCCAGCGATCCGATATCGATGAGCGCAAGGAGCCTACAAAACCGGTAACAGTTTCATCGCAGACGATGAAGGATCTTATCGACCAGACCACTATCCCCGGAACCCTCCCTCAAGACGTACCTTCTTGTGAAGAAACCTACATCATACAGCCGCCTTCCTACGGAGCTGTCCCGGAGGTCGGGGTTGACGTCTATTATCCGCCTGCAGTTCCGTGGGTTCCAGTGAGACCATGCCGAGGCTGTGAAGTTTGGAATGGAGATCGTTGCGTGCCATGCGATTGGATTGGCATGGAATGCATCGGCGGAAGATGCGTGCGGAAGAACTGTCGCAGATGCACTGTCTGGGATGGCAGACGATGCCTTCCATGCCGGGACGTAGGAAGAGAATGTGTGGACGGTCGATGTGTTCCGTCCCGTTGTCGCGAATGCACTGTGTGGAACGGAAGACGCTGTGTACCCTGTAGAGAGCTCGGACTGGACTGCGAACGCGGTCGATGTGTCCAAAAATCATGTCGTGAGTGCACGGTCTTCCGCAATAATCGCTGCATCCCCTGCGCAGAACTCGGCCTTGTATGTCAAAACGGCAGGTGTGTCCGGAAAGATTGCCCGAGTTGCTCATTCTGGAACGGGCAACGATGTGTGCCCTGTGAAGAAATGGGCAGAGTCTGCAGAGGCGGTAGATGCGTTCCGCGCAGAGAATGCGATCAATGCACTTTCTGGAATGGCAGCCGTTGCGTGTCCTGCGGAGAACTCGGCATGACCTGCGTAGGAGGCCGTTGCGTGCACCGGCCCTGTGGAGCTTGTCAGGAAAGGCGCGGCTCGAATTGTGTTTCGTGCGAATCCCTGGGGCTGACCTGTCTCGAAGGCCGTTGCACCAGGCGACCCGGTCCTCCCGATGTTGAGCGCCCTGGACCCGAGAGGCCGCCATTGCCGCCCGGTGTGCTTCCGGGGAGACCCGAAAGACCTGAAAGACCTGAACGTCCAGGAAGACCCGGAAGGATACCTGAAGTGACACCGGAACGCCCTGAAAGGCCTGAACGCCCTGGAGTTCCTGAAAAGCCGGAGGTCAGACCTGAAAGACCAGAGCGCCCAGAGCGCCCGGAGCGGCCCGGAAGACCTGAAAGACCTCCAGAGGTGAGACCTGAACGTCCGCGTCCGGAAAGACCTGAGAGACCTGAAGTGAAACCGGAACGCCCCGGAATGCCTGGACGGGTGCCTGAAGTGAAACCCGAACGGCCTGAAAGGCCGGAACGCCCTGGAGTTCCTGAAAAGCCGGAGGTCAGACCTGAAAGACCGGAACGGCCGTCCCGACCTGAGCGGACACCGGAAATGAGACCGCAAAGACCGGAACCTCCCGGAAGACCCGAAAGAGCACCGGAAACAAAGCAAGAGCGGCCTCAGCCGCAACCCCAGGTTCGGCCCGAACCACGTCGAGAGGAACGGCCTCAACCACAACCTCAGGTCAGACCGGAACCACAACGACAGGAACGGCCTCAGCCACAACAACAAGTTCGACCGGAGCCTCCCAGACCGGGGCCTCCTCATAGACCCGGGCAAAAACCGGAGGATCGTGATTAGGAACTGCGTGAGAGCGCTCTTATAGCGGTTATCGAAAGTCTTGATGGAATCCAATGCCTGCTATGGGAAGAATCAGTAGCGCCGGCGTCCCTGCCGGCGAGAACTTATTGATTTGTTCGGTGAATTGTTCGCCGGCACGGAGGCCGGCGCTACCAATTGCTGGGAACTGCTCTTGACAATCCGTGATTACTTTCGAGAATCGGTATAGGTGGGCGCTCTCAATCGAATTTCTTCCTTTGGAAAATCCAAAAGGGGTTGCGCAGAGCGCTTTTTTTGAACAAAATAAGACGAAAAGTGACAGTGTAATGAATGGGGACATCTCAGCAGAGAGGCAATTTTGCGCATACTTTTAATTATTGCATGTACATTGTCTGTGGCCATACTCCTGAACGGCTGCGGTTCCAAGCATCTTACCAAGAACCTTGAACTGGGAGACGTAATCAACGAGGCTGAGAAGAAATCCAGTCTTATAAAGCAATTTCGAACGGAATTCGTTAAGACGCGGCGCAATTCGGTTTTTAATCGCGAGATGAAAGCCAAAGGTGTTCTCCTTTTTCAGAAGCCGAATAAATTTCAGCTTACCCTCACCGGAGACATTAACGTCGAGATTCTGTCAAACGGGAAAATAATCACGATGACCCACGACGGCTCGGATGTGGAAGTCTTCAAAATTCACGGTGAGCGAGATCTTTCCAAATTTGCGGATCCTCTAATGCTTCTCATACAGAGTGTCGGCAACGGTAGTCTCCGGAAGTTCTCTGTGATGAAAAGCGAACAGCATGATGACGTGCTGACCACGGAAATCGTTCCTTCAAACCAGAACGAGTTCGAGCGCATACAATCAGTCAACCTGGCGATTATGGAATCCGGCGAAATCAAAAAAGTGGCTATAAAATTTAAGAATGGTGATGTTGATGAGACTGAGTTTGCTTCCTGGTCGCTGCTCGCTCAAGATGACCCGCAAATACTTTCATTGAATCAAAGACTGAATCAAATCAGCGAGAATCAGCGCTATGAAGCTCAGGATATAAAAGGGCGCGAAAATCAGGAAGAAGACGAAGACAAAGGAGTTGTTGATTCTTCACTGGCGCAGAGAATGCCTACCTATTTTCCGGAAGGTAACTGACATCTATATCCAAATTGATGAAGCGCCATGAATTCCCGAGAAAACGGGCTTGGTCCCATCCCTGGAGTTCCGGGCAAGCCCATACGCCCTGTTTGGGTACGTCAATGGCTGTATCGGGAAAACGTTCTCCTTTTTGAAAGAAACGCGCCTCCCATTTTTGACCTCTAATCCGGTAATATCTCCTGTCGATCATGTAACGGACGCTCGGTTATCGAGGTGACATCAATGACTTGCGCCACGGACTCTTAATATGTTTTTTGCACATTCCTCCGTACACCATGAGAGGAGATGTAAGCAGCAATGAAAGAACGCCCACAAGTCCAGCTATCATCATCAAGGGGATCATTGCTGTCAGGAACCACAACGTGCGTATTTTGGCAGCGGTCGACTTCTGCATTGAACCCTCTCAGTTACGGCGGGAGGCATGAACGGAGACTTTGTGTCCGCCTTTTGTCCTCAAAACACCCACAAGATCCCCCTGGGGCGTGACATTCCCGGAAAAGACATGTCCACTATAATGGCTTGCCTGAAACCGATTTCCATCCGTGACGCCCGAGAAATGGTAAGTGTTTTTCTTTCCAGCCGAATACACGTGTGCCACTCCCTGAATGTTGCTGCCGTTCTGTTCTATATTGGCCCGTATTGTCGATCCCATGACTGAGGCCTCATAGTTTCCCGATATGTCCCTCTGAGCGAACGCGGTAACGGTCAAGAGCAGAATCATCACAGTCACAAGAGCAGCAGATTTTCCATACATTGAAACCTCCAACGTTGCCGGAAACTTTTTTCGTTTAGATACCGGCACCGATAACTTGTTCCCAAATTTGTCCCACTATCAACAATGGTACTACTCGGCAGGATCGAGACTCATGGTATGTCCAAACGAACCGTTCCGGTAAACCAACGTTCTGCACGACGTGCCAGACGTCTGGCTTGGCGCGGATCTCCGAAGACAATCGCCGAGAACCTCCCTTCAATGCTGCGCACTATCAGTAAGCTTGAATGAAGTGTTCTCAATTCGCCCGAGTCTTGAAGTTCAGCAGCGCCCGATTCAAGAAAGAGCACGGAATCTTTGTCCGATTCTTCGACGGCAACCACGATGGTTTGAGCCATTCCAAGAAGAAAATGCCGATCCGGGCGGGGTGTCCCACTCTGCAAGAATATCTCCGGACTTCTTTCTTCGTATAGTGCGATAACCAGATCCAATTCCATGTCGAGTAGAGCAAAATCCGGATTCGGACTAATTGTCAACCGCATTACTTAGAACCGTGAGAAGCATGCAGAAGGAGTTCAGGCTTTTTCACGAGCCGTTGCCGGAGTGATTCGGCAAGAATCACCGTTGCTGTCTGGGCCACATTGAGAGAATCTATCGTGCCCAACATGGGAATCGAAATTGTGCCATCGCATTTTTCACGGACGAGTCTTCGGATACCGCTGAATTCGGAACCGAACACAACTGCGATCTTTTCGGTAAGATCCATGGCGTACACTGAGGAACTCGCGCGCGCGTCGGCAGCGTAAATCCAGAATCCCAGATCTTTTAATCCGTCAATTTCCCGAGCCAAATTTACGATTCTCGCAACCAGGACATGAGCAGAAGCGCCCGCAGCGGCCTTTTCTACAGCAGGAGTCACAGGAACGGCACGATCCTTCGTGAGAACGACGCCCGAAGCTCCCAAACAGTGGCAACTCCTCAGTATTGTGCCCAGGTTCGATGGGTCCTGAATCTCATCGAGGATTACCAGCAAACCTTCTGCCTCTTGGGACGTCAAATCACTCAAATCCGCATAGGGAAACGGTCCCACAGATGCTGCAATGCCCTGATGATGCTGAGATCCGCAAAACGCAGCGAGATCTTTGGGATTCATCTTGTTTATGGGGATTCCGGCGAGTTCAAACTGGGCAGTCAATGAGTCCAGTCTGCTGTCTCGGGAAATAAAGACTTCTTCTATCAAGCGTTTTCTTGCCCTGAAATTTTCCAGGACCGGATGAACCCCATAAAGAACAGTCTTGGTTGAGGATTTAGTCCTTTTCAATCGATATAGGTGCTTCTTTTTTGTCCAGGGATTCTTCAGCCGTCGGCATTTTCGCCAACACTTTGGATGCCGCTATTTCTCTCAAAGCCATGACAACCTCTCGGTTGTCTCTGTCGCGCACCGTCAGAGGCGCCCCTCTTTTTAATTCTTTCGTTCTCTTGGATGCAAGGATCACCAGAGCAAAACGATTCTCCACCTTCTCCAGACAATCTTCAACTGTTACTCTCGCCATTTGTGTCTCACTTATTCTATATTTTGTGTTTGTTCCCGGATCTTCTCCAGTTCCGATTTCATATAAACAACGTGCGATGAAATTTCCGTAGATGCTGATTTCGATCCCAACGTATTGACTTCCCGGTTGATTTCCTGAAGCAGAAAATCCAGTTTTCTTCCCAGGGGCGAACCTTCGGAGAAGAATCCCATGAACTGCTCCAGATGACTGTTCAGCCGGATCAATTCCTCTGTCACGTCCGACTTATCCGCAATAATCGCAACTTCTTGAGTAAGCCGGTCCGGGTCCAATTCCATGCCGCCTGTAAGTTCTTTGATCCGCCTCTCCAAACGTTCTTTAGCCGCAACCACTACCTGTTGGACCAGCGGCGAAATCCGGGAAGCGGTTTCTTTGATTGAGAGCAATCTGTTTTCGATATCATTCCACAAGGTTGCGCCCTCAGCGCATCTCATTTCATCCAGTGCTCTCATTGCAGTCCCGAGGCTCTCTTCCAGAAGCGGCCATTCGCTTTCCACGAGATCGTCCCGTTCGACTGGAACGACTACATCTTTCAGCCCGATAATGTCGCTTGCCTTTATCTCCGCTGTAAGATTGAATTTTTCTTGTATTCGCTTCAAACAGTTGAAATAGCCGGTCGCAAGCGATTCGTCCAGAGTCACCTCGACAAGGCCGTTTTTCCCGGCACTACGAGTAACCATTATATCGAATTTTCCGCGGTGCACACTATCTGTAACGGTTTTCCGAATTGCCGGCTCGAACACGTTAAATGCTCTCGGGAGCTTGACGGAGAGATCGAGAAAACGGTGGTTTACCGCGCGGATTTCCGTGATGATTTCAACTTCGCCGGAAGCCGAGCGGCCCCGGCCGAACCCGGTCATGCTCTTAATGGGGCGCGTGCGCATGCCGGCTCCGTTAACCTGCATTTGTATTGCTCCCTCAACTGGTTGAGAATCGAAATCAACCCGTTGTCGGCATAATCAGGATATGTCCATTCCAGAGGGTGGTAAGATCCCGATCTGTAAATGAGAGTAAGATCCGCAAATATGCCGTCTTTTAGATATATTCTATGGGCATTGTTCTTGCCTGTGGCCAAGACGAAATTCCCGAGGGTCATGAATCCCGGATCGAGATTGAATGTTCGCTTGCCGTCAATGGTATACGTCTGTTCTATTCGATTCGTCAAGCACTTGACAGGCGCAAGACGACTTCGATCCAAAAGATGCTCGAACACCCACAACCAACGTCGGATTCCGGGCCCCATCTCACGGTCATAGTAAGACGTAAAAGGAAATTCCAACGGCCCGATTTCTTCCTCAACGGGCCCGAGCTCTCTCTCCAAGAGCGGCTTAATCACCGGAAGTATGTTTTCGTCGGGGCACAATACGCTTAGTACGAGCCTTGCAAATTCGGGAACGACGGGGGTACTCATGCAATTCTCTTTGGGGATGCCAGGATGGTTGAGAAGAGGACTTTGAACAGAGAAAATCGGGATTGAGCATTATCTGGCAGGTTCCAATTCCTCATCTAATCCAATCGTTGTTCCTTCCAACATGGATTTGGGCACACCATGACGGGAAGTCTCAAAAACCTTTGGTTCTTCTTCTCGCCTGCGTCGAATAATCTTCAAAGGCTTGGCCGGTTCTGCAGCCAATTCTTCTTTTGGAATGCGTCGCCTTTTTACAGGAGTCGGAATTATCACGGTCTCTGTAATGGGTATTGCCGCTGGTTTTGGTTCTGCAGCGATTTGTTGGGATGCACTTTCGCTAATGACTTTTTCTTCACGAATGTCTGTTGTTGCATCAACCGTTTCGACTGTATCCAATTGTAAAGTCTCCGGAGTTTCAGAAACCGCAGGTGATTTGGTCGTCAGTTTTCCGGAAAACAATTCTGATATACGACCATGCAATGTTATTTTCGTTTTTCTTAAACTGGGAACTTTCGATTTCAACGCTTTTCTGGAAACCGATTGCTGGGCAACTGTGGGTTCCTGAAAACGATCGGTTTCAGTGGGATCGTCTCTTACTTCTTCATCTTTTGCAGTAGTTTTTCTGCTCATATATGACCTTGGAAACAATTCACTTCCTGCATCGCACGTACAACGAGTATCCACATTTGCCGAATCAACGATTTGCTCTCGAGGCATTTCGCCAATAAATTCGCTTGGCCCCATAAGGTTCTTGCCTCTTCTCATGACATCAAATCCTTTTCACTGAATGTATAGGTGTTCTAAAAATATAGCGCGTATCAAAAGGTTTTTCAATGACAAGTTTCAGAAATTCCCGGTTTTTTTCAAAAAGAAATTTCTAACGCGAGAACGAATATGTCTATGGAAGGAGTTACAAACGCGCACATTGCTGCATTATTATCCTCTTCGTTGTAGAAGCTCGCTACATATTTTCCTGAGCATGATCGGATATTGCCTATAATCGTCGGATCTTCTCTTCTTCTTCCGCAGTTGTCTTGCACTCTATACAATGAGTTGTGACCGGTCGTGCTTCCAATCGCTTAAATTCAATGGGCTCGCCGCAGACTTCGCAAAAACCGAATGAGCCATCTTCAATCTTGTCCAAAGCCTTACGTATTTTATTTATAAGCTTTCTCTCCCTATCGCGAATGCGCAATTCGAAGTTACGGTCCGATTCGAGGGCTGCTCGGTCGGTAGGGTCCGGGAATGAACTTTTGGATTCGATTTCGGTCATATCGTCCACAGTTCTGCCTGCTCCGCGAACCAAATCGTCTAATTGTTTCTGCAGTATACCCTGGAAATATTCCAAATCCTCTTTCTTCATCTTCATCATCAATCCTCCAATGTATGCGTCCGCGAAAGCGGGACGAGACACCATCTTTTGTACAGATCATGTGCTGCGCAGAGCATCTTTCAAGCTACCGGAATCGCTGGTCAGGGCGAAAAACGGACTTCTCCTTTGCCCAGTAAATCGTGAAGGTGGATGATTCCGGTGAGATTCCCATCTTGGTCCAATACGGCCAATGCTGTGATAAGCTTTCTTTCCATGATCTCCAGCGCTTCCGCTGCAGTCCTGCCTTCGTCTATGGTCAACGGATTGGGAGTCATCAGTTTGCCGGCCACAGAATCATAGATACCGCAGTTCTCCGACAGCGCTCGCCTGAGATCTCCATCCGTAATGATGCCCAAGAGTTTCGCTCCTTCAGTTACAAGTGCGAACCCGAGATTCTGCTTGTTTATCGAACAGAGAACGTCTTGGAGGGATGCATATTGATTTACTTCAGGAGCTGCAGGCCTGCGAAGCATTATATCCGCGACCTTCAGGTTCAAACGTTCGCCAAGGCTTCCTGCCGGATGATGACGGAGAAAGTCTTCTTTGCGAAATCCTCTCCTTATCATGAGCGCAACAGCTAAAGCATCCCCCAGGGCAAGAACCGCAGTCGTGCTGGCCGTAGGAGCCATATTGAGCGGACAAGCCTCCCGGGGAACCCGGCAATCAAGTACCTGATCGGCCATTCGTGCCAAAGTTGAAGAGACTACCCCGGTCAGGGCGATGACCAGCGGGCCTCGCTTCTTAATAGTAGCTACCAGAGAGGTAATCTCGGTGGTTTCCCCACTGTTGGAGAGAGCAATAAGAGCATCGTCCCGATTCACTATGCCCAGATCGCCATGCAAACCTTCTACCGGGTGCACAAAAATTGCCGGAGATCCTGTGCTCGTCAGAGTTGCCGCTATCTTTCTGGCTATCAGGCCTGACTTACCAACTCCAGTGATGATAATACGGCCCCGGAGAGAATAGAGAAGATCGACACACAGCTCGAACGTCCTGTCCAGACGCTCCAGAACTGCCATTATTCCTTCAATTTCCGTCTGAAGCACCCGCCTGGCAATTTCCAGGGCAGGTAGCGTTTCATCACAAATAAGTGGAGATTGCATCTGCTATTCTTTCCACCACCTGTTGGACTTCGCTCTCGTTCTCCCCTTCAGCCATGACTCTGCACATGAGCTGAGTACCAGAATATCGGATCAAAATCCTCCCCTTATCTCTGAATTTTTCTTCACACTCTTGAATCACGGCTTTGATTTGCGGAATCTCGTCCAGATTTCTTTTGCTCCGCACTTCAACGTTTTTGAGGTACTGGGGAAAGAGTGTCACCCGTGCAGCCAATTCAGAAAGAGGCTTCTCAGATTTCTTCATAATTCTTAGCACTTGGAGAGCTGAAAGAATGCCGTCACCGGAAGTATTATGATCCAGGAAAATCAAATGGCCGGATTGTTCGCCACCAAAGTTGTACCCATCTCTCAGCATAGACTCGACAACGTATCGATCGCCCACTGCGGTACGGACCAGATGTCCTCCCATTTCACGCAAAGCTATCTCCAGACCCACATTGCTCATCACTGTGGCCACCACCGTGTGCTTTTGCAATGCGTTCCGTTCGATCATATCGGCGGCAATGATTCCCATGATTTGATCTCCATTAATTTCATTGCCTTTTTCGTCCGCAAAGATAACTCTGTCCGCATCTCCGTCAAGAGCGATTCCAACGTGAGCCCCAGTGGACCGAACTGCGTCGCACATCACTTGCGGATAGAGAGAACCGCAGTTTAGATTAATATTTTGCCCGTTTGGATTTGCACCGGTCAGATGAACCTTTGCTCCCAATTCCTCGAAGACCAGAGGGCCTGCTTTGTAGGCTGCCCCGTTTGCACAATCCAGCACCAGATTGATGCCTTCGAGATTCAGATGTCTGGGAAACGAATTCTTGACGAACACTACGTACCTTCCCAGTGCATCTTCTATCCGTTGGGCTTTGCCGATTTTGTCTGCAGTAGGCCTGACTTCATCCAGAAAATCTGAAAACATCAGCTTTTCGATTTCAGCTTCCACGTCATCAGAAAGCTTGAATCCATCTCGTGAGAAAAATTTTATGCCATTGTCTTGGAAAGGATTGTGTGAGGCGGAAATGACCGCTCCTGCGTCACATCTCATATTGGCAGTCAAGAAAGCTATGCCTGGAGTCGGTATCGGGCCGACCAGGAGGACGTCGACCCCCATTGAGCATATTCCTGCAGTAAGAGCGGTTTCCAACATGTAGCACGAGATACGGGTATCTTTTCCCACGAGTATTCGATGCCGTTGTCTGTCTGGGGTTGTGCTAGCCAAATATGCTACGGCCCGTCCGAGTTTAAGCGCGGTCTCGGCAGTCATGGGCTCGATATTGGCAATGCCTCTTACTCCATCTGTTCCGAAGAGCCTTCTCGACATGTTTTTCCCAATCGGATGAGGGGCCGAAGCCCATTCATTTTGTCCAATGCCACAAAGCGCACGCGAAATCGGACTCCAGAGAAAATATGACGGCGATTTCTTGAATAGCTTGTGAAGCTGCCCAACTATTCGGAAATGGGGCTGTAATAGCTTTCACAAAATAATCTTTGAAACTAACATGCTTTGTTCACATTCACAAGTGAATTGTGTGGAACCGCATGGATGCAGTTTGAATGCCGGTAAGGAACAACTCTCGGATCCTCGTAAAAGACTGCTGCAGACTTCGATGCCGCTCAAATGTTGAGTCTGCCTCCTTGCAATTCGTACCAAAAGCCCGGTTCGGCAGCAAAAACAAGCAACGAATTCACAAGATACTATGTTGATTTCTCCCATGAACCGATATAAGCTGCGTCTTCGGGAGGGACCCCTGGAGATTCGTGGAGATGCAGTGCAGTAATAAACTGAGCCTTAACCGTTTATCTATATTTCTATGCCTCTGCTTGAGTGTTCTTTGCCTGCCGCTTTCAGGATGTCAGGAAGTGGAGACGCTTCAACGCGAGATACTCAAGAAGTTGAAGGGTAACGTTCGACCGAGACAAACGTTCACTCCGCGGGAAGGGATTACTCTTCGAGCCTGTAATGTTCACCAGACGGCCAACGGAAATTCTGAAGTGCTCATCAAGATACCTGCTGAGACACCTGTGCACCTCGTCGATAGAGTCGGAGAGAATTGGTATCGTGTTCGTGTTCGTGACGGCCGAGAAGGGTACGTCGATCAGAAGGTGGTAGGCGGTCAAGAGACTATTGTCAAAATGAACGAATTGAGGCGTTCCATAGAGGGAATGCCTGTGCAGGCCGAAGGTGTTCTTAAGACCAAAGCCCATTTTCGCCTGGAACCCGGCCGTGATCCTGACATAATGGAAACACTGGAGCCGGGCAAGAAATTCGAAATGTACGAGAGAGTGGTAACCTTGAAACGTCCTCTCGCGTCTTCCACGAGAGGAAAATCCGGTCCCCAGGGACAGTCGCTTGAAGATGCAGCCGCTGCAGATGACCCGTCCTCGGATCAATTCAAGAAAGATGTCTGGTACAAGGTGAAGCTGGAGGATTCGAGGGTCGGATACGTCTTCAGCCACAATATGAAACTCACCCCGCCTGAGGATATTGCCCGAACTGTTCCGTTCATGAGAATGGTTGCGTGGAGAACCGTGAACAGCACCGACGATCCGGACAGAGGTGCAAAGAATAATTTCATTGCCGCCTATGCTCCCATCGGAAAGGACTCTGGTTGCGATTACACGCGCTTGTATTTCGTGAGCTGGTCCACCAAGTTGAAAAGGAGAGTAATTAGCTGGCAATTAAGACTGAATGGCGTATTGCCTATCACCAGTTACCAGGCTGAGGGTAAACCTGGATTCAGTGTGCGCTACCTTCATCCCTCCAAGAAGGACAAACTGGTTCTGGCGAGTTTCGTATTCTCGAAAGGCACGATTAAGAAGGCAAGCGAAGAAGAAATTCCTGACCCATCAGAGCTCCATTAGATCGATAGAGACGCGGAATGGAGTTCATCATATTTACCTCGAACCGCAGGTTCCTCATGGTTGCTGCGCTCCTCGCAATGACAGCATTTAATGGAATGACTGAATGGACAATCCCGATATTCTTTGCGAACACGCGTGCGCGTGCCCCAATGCCTAGCAGTCACGACGACGCCATGAACATATAAATCTTGGATCGATATTCTGAGACAGTCTCTCCGTGCCGGCACATCTTTGATATAATCAATGATATCAATATAAAGCACCAGCAGTTCGCCGGTTCCCACTATATCTTGTATTGAAGCATGAGATAAACGTCAGAATTCTTGGCAATCGCGTCTAACGATCCGTATCGGAAATGCTCTGCGGGAGGGGATAATCCGTGAGCGGAACGAATCCGAACGCGGTGGTAAGGAGATTTTGCGGGAATGGCGAGAGCAGTCTATTGTAAAGTCTTGCGTTGATATTGTACGAGGTACGGGTGGACGAAATTCGCGAGGATATACGTATCACCTTGCGCCAATGGCCCGCAAAAGGCGGATATTGTTCCAGTCCTGGTCTCGTTCGAGCCAGATGCTCAATCTGAGTTAAGTACCTTTCTATGTTGTCCACCGATCCGACGATTCCCGCGGGATCGGTCGATCTGATACAGATGAGCCGGGCTTCAAGCAGGTTTTCCGCCAATTTTGTATGGCCTTGCTCGAACCCTTTCAGGCCTTCCACCAGTCCGGGTAGGAGATCGTTTCGCTCTTTGACTGCTCGCATGAAGCCGTCCCACTCGGCTCTCGCATCAAATCTCACTTCTTTCAAAACCGGTCTCAGGGTGAGAAACGAAATCGTAGCAAGTATCAGAAATGCTATGAGGAGACAGCTTGAAAATTCAATGAGACGTGAAGTTCGCACGTGCACACAACCATCTGGAGGTAATATCAGGGCCGTCCGGCTGACCATGTTTTCCATCGTACTTCCGGATTGTTAAATCGTAATGCGAGCAATAACGATTAACTTTGTCGGTCAAGTAAATATACGCCGATATCATTGATGTCAAATCCTTTTTGTCAGCCGTCCTTTACCCGACAATTTTGGCGTGTTGACTTTTGTAGTTCCTCGCTTTCTAATAGTCATACAGATCCTGGCTAAACAATCATGAATAAGAACGGAGACGTAGTAGATGTTCATTAAAACCGATCGTAGAGAATTCTTGAAAAACGGACTCGTGTCCACTGCCGCAATCTTAACTGCGGGATCAGGTATTCTCGATCCTTTGAACACGTTTGCAGATACAGTCCCGGATCTCGTGGTTTGTCACGGCAGGGATGCGGCAGCCATTACCCGTTCTGCGGTGAAAGCCCTCGGAGGAATGGAAAAATTCGTCAAACCCGGAAACAAAGTATTCATCAAACCCAATATGAGTTTTTCAAGCGGACCTGAAATGGCATCCAATACGGACCCCGTCGTCGTTCGCGAAATAGCGCGTATGTGCGCGGAAGCCGGAGCCGCGAAGATTTCAATAGTGGATAATACTCTGCGCAATCCCGACGATTGTTTAAAGATGTCCAAGATACCCGAATTGTGCAGCTCTGTGCCGAATACGTATGTCAATCATGCCAAAGCCAAGAGGCTCTTCAAGGAAGTGAGTGTGCCTAAAGGCAAGCAACTGAAGAGCATGGAAGTGCTCAATGATGTCGTTGAGGCAGACGTGCTCATAGCTGTGCCTGTCGGAAAACATCACTCTTCTTCGGGGGTGAGTCTTTCCATGAAAGGCATGATGGGGGTCATTTACGACCGGGGAAGCTTTCATGGCCGACATGACTTACATGAAGCCATTGTGGATATGGTGACAGTGTTGAAACCTCATCTGGTGGTTGTTGACGGCACCCGAATTCTCACCACAGGCGGTCCAGGTGGTCCCGGAAAAGTCATTCCGCTGAATCTGGTGATCGCTTCCACGGACATGGTTGCAGCCGACGCACAGATGGTTGCGTTGGGCACGTGGTACGGCAGCAAATTGGAACCCAAGAATGTCAAACATATTCGTCTAGCGGCTGAACGAGGACTCGGCCGGATGAATCTCGACCAACTCAATATAAAGAATATCGAAGCGTGATCAGATTTCAAAGAGTAGCCCAAACCATAAGCCTCGTCATATTTCTCTGTTTACTGTATTTCGCGGCTTATCCTGTGGTAGAGGGGCTGAGAGTAGATCTTTTTCTCCAGATGGACCCGTTGGTCGGGGTGATTACTCCTCTGACGTCGAGGATACTGGAATGGTACGTGGTTCCCGCACTCCTGGTTCTCGTTAGTGCCCTGCTATTGGGTCGGGTTTTCTGCGGCCACGTTTGTCCCATGGGAACTACCCTGGATTTGTGGACCGGGCTGGTCGGCCGTAAGAAGATCGGAAAACAAGCTTCTTCTGAGTCATCTTCTGCGTATCGAACATGGAAGTACCTCTTTTTGGCAGTAATTGCCGCTGCGGCAGTGGGAGGCGTCTCTCTGATACATCTGGGGAGCCCTCTTTCTCTGATTACGCGATTCTATGGAATAGTGATTCACCCTCTTGCCCTCCTTGCAGGCGATCTGGGTTTTCAACAACTGCTCGCCGTCATTCCGAGTGGATCTCTCGCGAGCTTGGAGTACGTCCAAATCCCTCATCGTGTATTTTCTACCAATGCTTTCATTGCGGCGGCGTTTGCCCTACTCTTCTATTTGGCCTTTATCACTCCCCGGTTCTGGTGCAGAAATCTCTGTCCTGCTGGTGCGCTCATGGCGCTTTTTTCTTTTCGTCCTCTACTGAGGCGGCGAGTCTCGGAGTCATGTACCGGATGCGGCCGCTGTGCGCGAGAGTGCCCCACCGGAGCCATACGTGAAGACCCCACTGTGGCCGTACATTCTGAGTGTATTGTTTGCTTGCGATGTATGGAGCTATGCCCTACCTCCGCGATATCATTCGGTCTTCAAGGAGCGATGACGGGGGATGTGGCCATTGCTGAACCCGGACGCCGGGCACTGTTGCTGGGGGTGGGGACAGGACTGGTCTCGGCGGGTCTCATGCACACCGGAATTCATCAGCCGAGACTCCAAAGCGCGGAACGATCGTACGTGGACCCTGAGTTGATACGTCCTCCCGGATCCATGCCGGAGGCAGAGTTCCTGTCACGGTGCATTCGTTGCGGGGAGTGCATGAAAGCGTGTCCCAGCAATACTTTGCAACCGGTTTGGCTCAAAGCCGGCCTGGAAGGCGTTTTTTCACCGATTCTGGTACCGAGGATTGCAGCTTGTGTGGTGGCTTGCAACGCGTGTGGCAAAGTCTGCCCCACTGGAGCAATCCGTAATATTCCTTTACAGGAAAAGAACCATGCAAAACTTGGTACCGCCTGGGTCGTGCGGCAGAATTGTCTGGTATGGGAGCAGGACAAAAAATGTCTTGTGTGTGACGAAATATGTCCATACGGTGCGGTGGCATGTAAGCCGGTTCCCGGATTGAAGAATGCCGCTCCATTTGTGGATGAAAACAAGTGTTTAGGGTGCGGATGGTGCGAAACGCGTTGCCCTGTTCAGGGCGCAGCCGCTATTCGTGTTAACATTATCGGGGAAGTACGGCTGGCATCGGGTTCTTACATTCAGAAAGCGGAAGAATACGGATTCAAATTCAGAGAGAAGAAGAAGGAGGGTGGACTCTCTCCCGGTGTTTTCGATTTCACGGAGGAGTCTCGTGGTAAAGCTGAATCTCCTGTTGGTGCAGAAGATTCACAAAGCGAATTGCCCCCTGGGTTTGATTTGAAATAAAGCTGACAGATGGAGGGGTGGTTTGTTATAATTTTTTTAACATCGTTCGGTTCGGATTCCTTGGGGGCGTTTTTCGTTTAGTTTACTAAGGCACCTGTGCCACGGACCGGAATGCAAGTGGTATGATCGAATCCCGCGAAAATAAGACTGAAATGGATAGGCTTTGGCAGGAAGCCGAACTCTATGAGAATCAAGGTCTGTACGATCATGCTCTTTCTTTGTATCAAACCATCTTCTCCAGGGAACCCCATAATCGCAAAGCACAGGCCAAGATCGTTCAGGTGCAGTTCGCGAAAAAAATGGAAGAGACAACCGCTTCCAGATCTTCAGATACAGACAAACTATCGCCTCGGCTCACTTTGGATCTTGGAATCGCATACATGGAAATGCATTTGTATGCAGAAGCACTCGACGAGTTCAGGAAAGCTCTAAAACCGTCCCCCATCTTCGGAACAGAAATCCTCCGCTTCATGGCTATGTGCCTGATCCGGCTGGATAAAGTGGAAGAAGCCCGGGACACGATCGAGCAACTCCTCAACGATCGTTCCCTGACCCTGGCAGAAAAAGGTGATATCCTCGCTGATTGCATTGAACTCTATCTTCGCAACGGACTCTGGAAAGAGGCTTGGGATCTTTTCTCGCAAATTTCCGAGGATCAAAAAGAAGCAATGCGGGATTTGGATCGTATTGCCAAACTGATATCGGAAAAAGGGGCTTCCGTATTCGAGATAGAACTGGAGCCTGAAAGAGAAGAAGACCTCACTCAGGATACGGCCGATTCGGAATACGCCGGTGATGGCTCGGCAATACACTCAGACACGCACATTGCTTATGCAGAAAACGTTTCAAAAACACTGTACCCGGATGAATTGTCCATCCCTGTCAAAGCACCGGTCAGTTACTCCCTTGACAATAAAGTATGGCGAGACGGTGTTGCCTCAAGACTTTCCGCCGAATGGGCTCTTGTGCATTTGCCGGAAGAAGTGGATCCCGGTGAATCCCTGGTTCTGCAGTTACATCTTCCGACGGGAAGTGGAGAACCGGTTTGGGTGATTTCCAGAGTGGCCAAACATGTCGCTGCAAGTCAAGAATCCTCTGCTGCCGGCACCAAAGTCAAATTCGTTTCATTTTTGCCTGGAGGTGAAGGACTGCTCAAATCGTTCATGGACGATGTAGTCCAAAATCCTTCACTTATTGCATCGGATCTCGCAATTGCGAAGAATCTCCGTCGGAATGAATCCACGGAGGTCTTCGCGTCGCTTGAAGCAGAAGCTATCAAAGCTCTGGAAGCAAATATTCTCCCGGAACTCGATAACGATACCGTTCTCATTGAAACCGACGATAGGAAGGTTGAAACTGAAGAGAAGGCCGTTGCAACCGGACCTTTGCCCGAGGCAGAGGAAAAACCGAAAATTCGGTTTGCATGCGAGTGCGGACAGGTTCATTCTGTCCCGCTCACGACACTCGGGCGGAAAGGAAAATGTGGTAGCTGTGGGAAAGCCATGACTGTACCCGCTGTAGACATGAGGCCCGATGGGCTCTTGCAGCAAGTCATCGGTCAGGTGGTCGGCGGATGCAGACTGTTGTACAAAATCGGCGGAGGAGGAATGGGGGGAGTTTTCAAGGGACACCACATTGCCCTCGACATCCCCGTGGCAGTAAAGATCCTCCATGCTCATTTGGCTGAAAAAGACCCTGTTTTTATAAAACGCTTCATTCGTGAGGCCCGGGCCGCAGCTCGACTGCAGCATCCCAACATTGTCGGTGTAATGAATGTCGGATACGAGAATGGTGTCCATTTTCTCGTAATGCCTTTTGTGGGCGGCGGCAATGCTGCGGCAATGCTTGCCCGTATAGGCAGATATCCCGTTGAAAAAGTGCTCCGCATCGCTATCGACATTACACATGCGCTCATTGTTGCAGAGGAGAACGGTGTGCTCCACAGGGATATCAAGCCTGCGAACATACTGTTTACGAACAAGGGGCAAGCCATGCTGGCTGACCTCGGGCTTGCCAAAAGCTATATGGATACTCAGGATACCGGAATTACTCAAACCGGAATTGCCTGCGGCACTCCCCTTTACTTCTCTCCCGAACAGGCCAAAGGAGCGCCGAATCTAGACATTCGATCCGACATTTACTCATTGGGAATAACGCTGTTTCATCTACTGAACGGCACACCACCTTTTACCGGCGAATCCGCGTACGTGATTTTCCAAAAGCACGTTCACGAAGCTTTACCCCCTTTCAAGGCTGTCGATCCGCCGATTCCCGATTCCGTGTTTCGGGTGTTGCAGGTCATGACGGAAAAAGACCCAGCCAAACGATACGCCACCTGCTCGGAGTTGTTGGCGCAACTCGAGGCGCTCCGTCAGGAAATCCTGGTTCCTCCGCCTCCCGTGCAGTCAAAGAACACTTCTTCCCGCAAAGGGATTCTCGAACGTCTTGGTATTAAGAAATCCTCGTCCGATTCCAATCGAAACGATTGAAGATCGTTCTATCGCTTCAAGCCGAGTATCCGCACTCAGATATCTTGCTAGCATTTATCCCGGTAGTCTTCATAAGGTGTGTATCGAGCAAAAGATTGTTCCGAGGTCGCTCGTGTCGTGCTCTGACACCATTTTCAGGCTTTGTATTGTAAGTAATTACAAAATCCTATCCAAATTTCTTGACATCTTATCGAGCAGTAAGATATAATTACCACAATTTAAGCCGATTCGAGTGAAAGTGTAATCCGGAGGATTTGATGATGTTTTCAATATACCGAAATGCAAAAGTTATTTTATTAGTTATTTTTGTGGTGGGCTGGTGGACATATCCGGGTTGGTACAATGAATGGTATTCTACATGGCCTGAAGGGTATGCATATCCCGCGAGTCTGTCAAACCCGCACGATCCTCATTGGGGATTTTGGTTCTGGTAGTCGATAGGTTCTCACTTAGTAAACGGGCCACGACAGGTTTGGATTGGAGCGTCCCACGAGGGAAATTGTAATCGAGAACCGGGCGCCGGAAACTGGAACGCGGGACGGGACAACCCCGTCCCTTTTTGTTTTATACTGATTCGCTTTTCTTCTCATAATCTGGGAGGCTGGGGTATCCTTCGCTCCGGACGACACAAAGCCGCCTAATCACTCCGCTCAAGATACCCCAGCCTTCTCTATCTTATGTGCATAACTGCGATACTACTTACCTCTCAACAGGCCCTTTTCATAGAAATACTGAAACACGACAAACGGTTCCAGGCCCGTTAGTTCCGACACTTTGAATATAGTGACAGATTGCCTTGACATCTTAAGCTCGTTGATTACCCGCGTTATTCTGCCATAAATCTCATTGCTCTCATTTATGTTCATATCGTCCTCGATTGCGATCTCGCCTAGAGTAAACTGTTCCCCGTGGGAAGAATAATTGTGAAAATCTTACAGAAAATCCTCAATAGATTTGAGAGCCTGAGGCAACTCGGCAACATTGGGACCGCCTGCCTGTGCCATGTCAGGGCGTCCTCCGCCGGAGCCGCCTACGGCCTCAGCAGCTTTCTTGACAATGTTGCCCGCGTGAAAACGATTCGTGAGGTCTTTCGTGACTACAGCCAGCAGCAGCGCCTTGCCATCGGCCTTCGCGCCGAGAAGTGCGATGCCCGAACCGAGTCTGTCTTTCACGCGATCGGCGTAATCCCTGAGATCCTTTGGCGTAGCAACATCCTCGATGAGTCTTACCAGGACTTTTACTCCGCCAACATCTCGGACACCTTCCAGAATGTCTGACGTCTGCTTGCCGGCCAATTTGGTCTTGAGCAATTCTGCTTCACGTTCTTTCGATTTCTTCTCTTCAAGGAGCTTATCGATCTTCTTTGCCAACTCTCCCCTGGAAGTCTTCAATTTCTCGGAAATAGATCGAATTTCTTCCTCCATGGATCGAACATAATTCAAGGCTCCCTTGCCGGTCACTGCTTCGATTCTGCGCACTCCGGATGCAATGCCGCCTTCAGTGAGAATTTTGAAGAGTCCCATGTCGCCGGTACGTCTCGCATGAGTGCCGCCGCACAGTTCCATGCTGAAGTCTCCCATGGATACGACACGAACCGTATCGGAATACTTTTCTCCAAAAAGGGCCGTGGCGCCGCGTTTCATCGCCTCTTCAATCGGCTGCAATTCGACTTTGACTTCAAGATTCTCCTGGATTTTATCGTTTACCAGTTCTTCAATCCTTTTTAGTTCTTCCGATGTTATGGCCGAAAAATGGGTGAAATCGAATCGAAGCCGCTGCCCCTCCACGAGAGAACCGCTCTGCTTGACGTGATCTCCCAGGACTTCCCTGAGTGCCCACTGCAAAAGATGGGTAGCAGAATGATTGGCCATAATGGACCTACGCATCCCGGTGTTCACTTTCAATGTTGTCCGGTCGCCGACCTTCACGGTACCCGACGTGACGAGACCTTTATGCACAATAAGATTAGGAAACGGCCGCGTTGTGTCCATGACGTCAAACTGGGCAGCATCCGAAACTATCGTCCCGTGATCGCCCACCTGTCCACCGGATTCTCCGTAGAAAGGGGTCCGTTCTGCGATTATTTCCACATGTTCACCGGGACCGGCTTCTTGCACACGCCGACCTTCCTTTATGATTGCCGAGACTGCAGCTTCATCCTCCAGAGTCTCATATCCCGTGAACTCGGTAGTGATACCTTCTTCCAGAATTTCCCGAAGAGCCGCCAGATCTTCTCCGGCCATTCCCTCCCAGGACTGTCTCGCCATTTCCCTTTGTTTGGTCATTTCCGTGTCGAAACCGGCTTGATCCACCGTAAGCCCGGCCTCTTTGGCAAGATCTCCCGTGAGATCGGGGGGAAATCCAAATGTATCGTAGAGACGGAAAGCCACTTGGCCGGAAAGTACGCGGCTGGAGCCGCTCAGAACTTTGCCCGCTTCTTCTTCGAAGAGCAAAAGTCCTCTGGCCAAGGTCTCCAGAAACCGATTTTCCTCATTGCGGATCACCTTGGAAATGAGGCTCCGAGATGATTCCAATTCCGGGTATGCATCTGACATGAGGTTCACCACAACGTCAGCGGAACTGTACAGAAAAGGCTCATTCAGTCCGATGTACTTGCCGTAACGCAGGGCCCGGCGCAATATGCGTCTCAAGACGTATCCCCTTCCCTCATTCGACGGGAAGATGCCGTCAGAAATGAGGAACGCGGCCGCCCTGCTGTGATCTGCAATGACTCGGATAGCTATGGAATCTCTGTCATTGCCACGGCATTCTTTACCCGAAAGCTCCTCTACGTAATGGATAATAGGCCTGAAAAGGTCGGATTCCCAATTTGAATCGACCCCCTGCACGACCGCCGCGAGTCTTTCGAGGCCGAGCCCCGTGTCTATAGAGGGTCGCGGCAAAGGAGACATTTTTCCTGACGCATCTCTATCGTATTGCATGAATACGAGATTCCACAATTCGAGAAAACGGTCGCACTCGCACTCAGGCCCGCACTGGGGATCTCCGCATGCCAGCCGATCGCCCTGATCGATATGAATTTCGGAACAGGGACCGCATGGTCCAGTGTCTCCCATGCTCCAGAAGTTGTCTTTTTCCCCGAGTCTTATTATCGGATTGGATCCGGGACCGAGAATTTTCTTCCAAATGAGTTCGGCTTCGTCATCATCCTTATAAATGGTTACGTGCAGATCCTTTTTGGGCAATCCGACATCACGAGTCAAAAACTCCCATGCGAAGGCGATAGCATCCTCTTTGAAATAATCCCCAAAAGAAAAATTCCCCAGCATCTCGAAAAACGTGTGATGCCGCGCCGTATGACCCACATTTTCAAGGTCATTGTGCTTCCCGCTGACTCTGAGGCATTTTTGAGCAGTGGTTGCCCTTTTGTAGGCACGTGTTTCCGCACCGGTAAAAACACTCTTGAACTGAACCATTCCTGCATTGACAAACAGCAGAGTAGCGTCACCCGAAGGAACTAACGATGAACTCTGGACTCTCGCGTGCCCCCTTTGTTCAAAGTAATGCAGAAATTTTTCACGTAACTCGGCACCGGTCATGTCTCCTCCGGAGAAAAAAGTTCACCGCCTGTGCGGAAGCTCATTATCAAGAGATATGAGGTAAGTAGGATCGTGGCTCGGCCATAGATTCTCACATGTTAGCATATCACAGGTGTGCTTTTTTTCGCAAGCGGGCTCGGCTGGATCGGATCCCATAATTTCTTATTAAAGAAATATAATTCGCAGAATGACAAAATAATCCTATAATTAACTTTAAAAAATCATGATAAGCATCCTTTTTCTTTGACAATACTTCTGTCCGATGATAAACGCTCTCCCGTGCCCAAGCACATATCTCACCAAATCCCATAGAGTGCCGTGCAAAAAAGAACCAAAACAAGAACATTTGGAACGGGAAAAAGGGAGAGTCACGACTCTTCTTCCTTCTACGACAGAAAGATATTCACCGCCATCGGAGCGAGCAATACTACATCCAGGATCAATACTGTTCCTCCTCACAACCTGGACAGGGTTTTTATGCATTCATCAGAAGTTATGGAGGAACTACCGGATAATTCGATTTCTCTCATGGTCACGTCTCCGCCTTATAATGTCGGCAAGGAATACGATCGGGACCTGAGTCTCAGAGAGTACCTCGATTTCATCTCACAGGTGCTGAAAGAAACCCATCGAGTGCTGGTACCGGGCGGCAGAGTTGCATTCAATGTGGCCAATATCGGGCGAAAGCCCTATATCCCGCTCAACGGTCATATTGCTTCCATCGCCTCGGATATAGGATTTCTCATGCGAGGCGAGATCATATGGGTGAAGGGAAAAGGATCGACCGGTTCCTGTGCCTGGGGTTCATGGATGTCTGCCGGAAACCCCACGCTGCGGGACTTGCACGAGTACGTCTTGATCTTCTGCAAAGACCGTTTCGATCGTACTACACGGGGAAAATCGACGATTTCACGGGACGAATTCATGGCAGCCACTACGAGCGTGTGGTACATTCCCGCGGAGTCTGCCCGACGAGTGAAACATCCGGCGCCTTTCCCAACGACTTTGGTAGAGAGACTCATTCAATTGTATACCTTCGAGGAAGAAGTAATCCTCGATCCATTCATGGGAAGTGGATCCAGCGCTGTGGCCGCGGTACGGACGAATCGCCATTTTGTAGGATATGAAGTGGAACCGGCGTACGTGTCCCTGTGCATGGAACGCGTCTCTCGCCTGACAGGACAATCTTTGTCTGCCTGACAGCCCATTTTTGTAAGAAAAAATTAGCCCTCTTTTTTTGTAAGGAATCGCACGCCTCGATTTTCAATCGGTTTATTCGAACCCGGGCTACGAGACCTTAGTAGTTCATTATTGACGAACAGGATACATCGGGTTAATCTAGTTTGGTTAAGTAACAGGGGGCAGTAGATAATGAGTTTCACCTATGAAATCGTTTGGCACGGTCGTGGAGGTCAGGGAGCGGTAACCGCTGCAAAAATCCTGACAGAGGCGGCTTATTATCAGGGCTTCAAAGGCGTCAGTGCAAAACCGACGTATTTCTCGGAACGGAGAGGCGCGCCGGTCAGTGTTCATACAAGAATCTCCCGAGAGCCTATTCGGACTTTTTCCAATGTTCTTTTACCGGATATAGCTGTGGTTCTGGATGATAATTTGCTCGATATGATCAATGTGACTGCCAACCTGAAGAATGGCGGGACACTGGTGGTCAACTCCGCTCGCTCCCCCGAAGAACTCGGTATTGAAGGGCCGTACACCATAGCAGTTGCAGATGCTTTTCACTCTTCTGAAGCGGCCGGTCTCATAGTTGAAGGAAACGTGCTCATTTCCACCTCCATTCTTGGTCCCTTTGCGGCTGCATCCGATCTGGTTAATCTCGAGAATATACGTATGGCAGTGAGCAAGAAGTTCAGGGGCGGCGCACGCGAGCGAAATTTTGCCGCACTGGATTACGCATTTCAGAATACGCGTGTTCTTAGATATGAACTATCGGCTGCTTCTGCCGGCTAGACCGATTCCCGATCTTATTCAGGGGCCTTTCCAGCGAAAGCCGATCAGTTCAGGAACCAGTGAGACGTGGTTTCAACTGCTGAATCGGTAACCTGATGTATTCCCCCAATCGGTTACGTTGAGCATAGTGTTGGATACAAGAAACGAATTGTCTACAGATTCTTCCGAGGATGTATATGGCTGACAAGATAAGAGAAACTACGATTGCCGCGTCAAAACCGGCGCCCGGAGAAGCGGGTCGTACTGGAGACTGGAGATCCCACACTCCCCGAATCGATCATGAAAAGTGCTCTCAAAAAGAGACCTGTCTTTTGTGCTGGTTGTACTGTCCGGACGGGGTGATTTCGAGAGAATTTCCTCTGGAGATAGACCTGGAATACTGCAAAGGCTGCGGTATTTGTGCAGAAGAATGTCCTCGTAAAGCCATTACCATGGTGGAAGGAAGGCAGATCGAAGGAGACCCGGATGAAAGACGTTAGGATAATCACGGCCAATACCGCTGCTGCGATAGCGGCTGCCCTGTGTCGGGTACAGGTCATTGCCGCGTATCCTATTACTCCGCAGACTCCGGTGACCGAAGAACTGGCGGCGATGGTGGAACGAGACGAGCTTCAAGCCGAGTATCTGACTGTAGAGAGTGAGCACTCGGCCATGGCATCAATGGTTGCGGCATCCCAAATGGGTGCTCGCGTATTCACGGCGAGCAGTGCCAACGGGTTGCTCTACATGCATGAGATGCTGCACTGGGCTGCAGGAAGCAGAGTCCCTGTGGTTATGGCTTGCGTGAATCGCGGAGTTGGAGCTCCTTGGACGATCCTTAACGATCAGCAGGATTCCATATCACAAAGGGACACCGGCTGGATTCAACTGTATTGCCGAAACAGCCAGGAAGTCCTGGATACCCTTATCCAGGCATACCGCATCGCCGAGACCGTCTCGATCCCAGTAATGGTCTGTTACGATGGGTTTACCTTGTCCCATGCCAGTACCCCCGTAGAAGTGCCGCCCACAGCCAGCGTAGACAAATTTCTCGATGGCTGCTCCAATTCTTCAGGAATTGTTCACGGTACTTACATGAACCTGAATCCTCTCATTCTGAGTGAACCTCGACAGGATGTTGATGGAGACTTGAGACCCGGGTACATGGATCTGAGGTTCAGGCTCCAGGAGGATCTCGTTTCAGCTCTGGATACCATTGGCGAAACGGACCGCACATTCGGCAAAATTGTCGGGCGATCTTGGGGCGGTCTTGTGTGGTCGTACGGAATGGATGACGCGGAACATGCTCTCGTCAGTATGGGATCGCTCGCTTCGGAATGTACCGTGGGAGCCGATGCTTTACGGAAGAAAGGGATTCGTGCCGGAGTATTGGGTGTTCGGACCTATCGACCGTTTCCCGCGGATGCTCTTGCCGAAAATCTTCAAAAGATCCAATCGATAGCTGTTTTTGAAAAGGACGTGAGTTACGGTTATCGAGGAGCCTTGGCAACAGATCTGAAAGCAGCGCTGTTCGATAAGAATCTTAGACCGAATTTTTCGTCGTTTGTAGCCGGTCTGGGAGGTCGTGACGTCAGACCGGAACAGCTCGTGGAAGCGACTATGGAGACCATAACCAAGAAGCCAACCCACAAATGGATAGATATCCGCGGGTGACGTTGAAAAAACAGGGATTTGAGAAGATCTAATACCAATTTGCTTCAAAGTTGGACAAAAATCCCCTCTAACCCCCCTTTATAAAGGGGGGAATGGGGGGATTTTGAATGCAAATTGGCATAAAAGCGTTCGCGATTTTGTCATGAATGAGCTGACGAGTTTCGACACTCGCAAGCTCGAGAGGTAGCTAAATGACCACGAAGGCGGTTAAGTCTTTACCAAAAGAAGAATTCATTCTCCCGGGAACGCGTTCTTGCGCAGCTTGCGGTCTCATGCTCACGTATCGCCATGCCTTGAAAGCTCTCGACCCCGGAAAGACTATTGTGGCTGTTCCTGCCAGTTGCATGACGGTTCTTCACGGAGTTTATCCCATTACTCCCGTGAAAGTGATCTGCGTAAATAATCCCTTTGCTGCCACAGGAGCTGCCGCATCGGGCATAGTTGCCGGACTACGGGCTACGGGAAAAACGGATTACACCGTTGTTGCCTTTGCAGGAGACGGCGGAACATACGATATCGGCATTCAGTCCCTTTCAGGAGCCATGGAGAGGGGAACCGATTTCATTTATATCTGCTACGATAATGAAGGATATATGAATACGGGCACCCAACGATCCAGTGCCAGCCCTGCCGGAGCCGTAACCACCACCACTCCCATACTCGCGAAGCTGCAGCATAAGAAGGATATGTTGAAGATCGTGGAGGCACACCGTATTCCTTATGTTGCCTCTGCCTCTCCTGCGTATCCTCTGGACCTTTACGACAAAGTCCGCTCGGCCAAGGAAACCGCTGGCTCCAGGTATATTGAAGTACACGCACCGTGTCCTCCGGGATGGGGTTTCCCCAATAAGGATTTGATAAAAACCGGAAAATTGGCAGTAGATACGGGTATTCACGTTCTTTACGAAATACGTGACGGTGCGTTCAGGCTTACCTCAAAATCATTGCAGCTTGCGGAAAAAGGACGGAAGAAGACCGTAGCGAGTTATGTCAAAGGACAGACCCGGTTCAGGAGAATTACGGAAGAGCAGATCCAACAGTTGCAGGATTTCGCGGACATTCGATGGAATGAATTTCTGGAGAGACACGCCAAAGGCCGGTGAAAAACCTGGAATTTGGACCGTAATGGGGGTAAAGGGGGGGGCTGAAGCCAATAGTTGTTTTTGACGGGACTTTTTTATCCGGAATGGGCTGACCACAAGTTCAACCGACTTGACACCTTCACCTATTCAAAACTCATGGCTTCCGCTGCATCTAATTGGCTTGCCCGCCGTGCCGGCAATAATCCTGAAGTAATTCCGAGGATCACACTGAACAGCACGCCGCCGGCAAGACTGGCATAGAATACTTCCTGATCCGGCATGGTCTGAAAAATGCGGATTAACCATTCGACCAGCAGGTATCCGGAAAATATTCCTATAATCGCTCCTGTAAAGCTGATGCACACGGATTCCAGAAGAAATTGAGACATAATCATCTTATCGGTTGCGCCTACGGCTTTTCGTAAGCCGATTTCGGTTGTCCTCTCCTGAACTGCGGCAAGCATAACGTTGGTAATACCGAGCCCACCCAGCACAAGCGTCACCATCAGCGCAAAGTACAGGAAAACCTTTACCAGAAGAACTGCTCTTTGGACTGTCTGAATGCGTTCCGGAAAAGAGCGCACTTCCACGGAATCGGCGAACGCCGGCCTGTTACGCAGAAGCAGTTCATAGATCTGTTGCTGCAACTGGCCGACTATATCCCAGTTTACCGCTCGCACATATATGTCTTTGATTTCGTACATATATGCAAACCGGGACCTGGCAACCGTAAAAGGAATGAGGATGGTCTCATCAAAAAGTGGGTCTTCCATGCCTCCAAGAATACCGATCACGGTGAACATGTTACCGTCAATAAATATGGTCGATCCCAAAGGATTTTCTTCAGGCTTGAACAGAGAATTCTTGATCCGTTTTCCAAGTACACAGACGCTGGACATTCTCCTCAGATCGTTGTCGCCGATTATCCGTCCTGTTTCCACGGGAAGGTGGACTGCATCGAAGAAATTCGATTCCACTCCCATGAGTCTACCCTGAATTTTGGTCCGGTCGCGGGAGAACGTATAAGCCCAGGTCCATACGATCGGCGAAACGAACCGGCATCCGGGCAGTTGCCGCAATTCGTCAACATCATTCTGGTAATACTGACCATTGTGCCACTGGGTCATCTTTTCCGTATCCCATGTGGCTTTGATAATAGTGGTACTGCCGAGTAATTCCAGATTTCGGCTCAAATCGCTCTCAACGGACTGCCCCATGGTGATTATGGTCACGAGACCGGCAATCCCAAGAGAAATACCAATAATCACGCTCTTATAGCGTCGTTTGTTTCTGTAGATTTGCTTGAGTGAGATTCTCGTCAGGTCATAAATGAGCATTGTTTGCCTATAAATGTCTCATTCTTCTGGGGTACTCGGATTGGCGATGGTAGTTAATTAGGTGCCGCCCCCAATTTGTGACGAACCAGACAGAGTACCTTCGGATTTTATGAGATGATCTGCATCCGCAGTTTTGGTTCGTGCACCTATCCCTAGACTACATGAGGGCTTAGTGATCGTCAAGTTTGTATCGTGTCTTGTCCTTGTCCAAACATCGTGAGGATTGGCTCAAAAAGGCGCATTTTTGAATTTAGTTTCCTGTTTTTATTCATCTTATTTAAGACAGTATTTTTCAGGGGGGTTGATTTCTCAAGGTAATATGTTAGATTGACAGTGCTCGCGTATGCAGGATGAATCGGTATCTTTTTGGGAGGAGCCGAATTGGTACGTCTGTGCAAAACGGGAGTTCAGGCAATCATGAAGCCTGACTGAGATTCCGGAAAAGCGGCAATTGTTTTTTGAACCAGAGGTAATCAAGTTGGTTTCATACGAAAGCGTTATTCTTGCAATTACTGCAGGTTGTCTTGGGTTGATTGCCACGCTGGTCTTAATTCCGGTTCTGAAGAAATCCGCATTCAAACATCAGATCCTTTCCTATCCAGGTGGACGCAGAAATCATGAAAAACCTACGCCGCTCCTGGGTGGAGTAGCGATTTACATCCCTTTTACCGTCGCTTTCTTCGTTTTCTATTTTTTGGAGGTGTCCGGGAGACTTCCATTCGGAAAAGTGGCGAGCAGTCAGATGCTTTCCCTTTTCTTAGGCGCAACCACTATCCATATTTTAGGCACTTACGACGATATCATCGGTTTGCATTGGACAAGGAAACTTGCCGGACAATTTTGTGCGGTCGGAATCCTGCTGTTGGGCGGCCACACCATTACCACTGCCACTATTCCCTTTGTTGGACTTGTAAATTTCGGCTGGTTAGGCGGTCCTGTGTTCCTGGTATCCATTCTGGCCATTGTAAACGGCATCAACCTCATAGACGGACTCGACGGTTTGGCTGGGGGAATCTGTTTTTTTGCCGCAATTACCAGTGGCATAATCGGGTTGTTCAAGGGGGACCTGTTCGTTGCCAGCATAGCCTTTACCATTTCGGGCAGTCTTCTTGGATTCCTTTGTCATAATTTTCCACCTGCTTCCATCTACCTGGGAGACGGCGGAAGCCTCATGCTCGGATTCGTGCTTGGTACTCTGGCGACCAGCTCAGCCGCAATTTCTCCGGGCCAGCGTTCCGGCACTATGGGGATGATACTGATACCATTCCTTCCTTTCGGCATTGCACTCCTGGACGTGCTACTGGCAATAATACGGAGGTGGGTAACAGGAAGAAGAATATTTCTCGCTGATTCCGATCACTTGCATCATCGTCTGATGGAAAAATTTGGTGAACCCAGAAAAGTTGCCGCCATCATCTATTTCTTCAGCGCACTCCTCGCGGCCATGACTCTCGTGCTCGTCCTGGGGCCAAGATCCATGTGGAGCGTGAGCTTCATTCTCGGATCGGGGATGATCCTGCTCTTCGTCGTCGTCTCGATGCTCAGGCTTTACCGTATTGAAACTCTTTCCAAGACCATTGAAAATAGGCCTCATTTCCAGTTCCTTTCGAGCTATCATTCGTTTATGAGTCGCAGGATACATCGAGCCCGTTCCTTTGAAGAACTGATCTCCTTGTTGGAATCGGGAGTACGGGATTTAGGCTGCGATTTTGTCGAGGTCTACTACGGTCAGAATACGGTCAGGAAATGGATGGTTCAGCAGAAGCTACATGAGGGAGCTCCGAGGACAGAAGCCGAAAGGACCTTCCATGGAGTGCGATTTCACGTACGATGGGCATTCCCCATTCATGAAAGCGAAACATATCACAAGTATCTTCTCCTTACATGGTACAGAGTCCTTAACGAGCTGGAAGAACGGCTCCAATCGTTTTCCGACGGATCTCAATTGTATGAATGGCTCACAGAACAGAGATATGTCAGGAGCATTCTCAGTTCACAACAGGCTGAATTTTCCAATCACGTGCAGAATTCCGCCATACAGGATTATCTCGTGCATTCTCCCGTCCCTTTTTACGTAGTAACTGTCAACCACAACAATTTTGAAGAATTGCGCCGTCTCATCGTATCTCTGGAACCGTTCAAATATCTCAAAAAGCTCATCATTGTTAACCATTCCAGTCCCGAGAGTGTTGGGAATCCCGTGGCATCGTTCCCGATCCAGATTATCCATCAGGAAAACAAAGGATATGGAGCAGGTCTGAACAGGGGCCTGGAGGAGATTTCGGAACCGAACGCAATTACTCTTCTGTGCAATCCGGATGTCACGATCATCAACCCGGAAGCGATGCTGGAAGCTATCGAATACCTCACGCAAAACCCCGAGGTAAGTTGTCTTATTCCAACCCTGGTCGATCCGAGATTCCGTCCCACCTATTCCTGTCGCAAATTTTATACCCTAAAGACTCTTATTGCTTCGAGAATGCCCTGGTTTAAGAATCGTCCGCCGGAGTTTCTTAAGCAGCATCTCTATATTGACCGGAACAGATCGGATCCTTTTGAAATTGATTGGGGCTGCGGAGCTGCCATGTTGTTCAGAAATTCTCTCTTTCCGCATCCACTCTCCTTTGACGAGCGATTTTTTCTGTACTTCGAGGATGTCGATCTGTGCACGAAAGCATGGCAGGCAGGCTTTTCCGTGGTTTTTTTCCCGAAGCTCGTCTGCCTTCATGATGAGCAGAAGCGCAGCCATAGTCAAATGAGCTTTTTCATTACGCACCTTGTAAGCATGTTCAAATATATGAACAAATATTCGGGATTGCCTCGACGTGAGCATCTCACAGATCGATCCCGGAATTAATTCACTTATCTTCTTAATAAATTCTTCTAACATCCCGCTACTTCATTGAATTTTCTCACATACTATAGTATGGTTACCCGGTAGTCGTACTCTGTGCGGGAAGAGCTCCTGCTAATCAACCGTTTTTGTATGGAATCGCGGGAAGAGAACTGTGTTGACCTACGAACATGCTTTGATCCTGTTTGTCAGGCATCTTGAAACAGAAAAGATGCGTTCTCCCGAAACGGTCCGCGCATACGTTACGGATCTGCGAGACTTCTGCAGGTACCTGATGGACGGGAAAAAATTCGGAGAGATAGAAGATGTCTCCAAGGTAGACCAATTTCATATCAGAGGTTATCTTGCCGGAGGATTCGGCCGACTAAGAAAAACCTCTGTCGGGCGAAAACTCGCCGCATTACGGAGTTTCTTCCGATTTCTCGTTCGCGAAAAATACCTTGACCTCAGCCCTGCAGCAGGAATCCGTGCGCCGAAGACCGAAAAGCCTCTTCCGAAAGCTCTCTCGGTCGATGAAATGGAACGATTCTTCAGCAGGAATACGGAATGCGGGATGCGGGACATGGCACTGTTTGAGTTGCTGTATTCATCCGGATTACGCGTCAGTGAGTTGACGTCTTTGAATGTCCACGATCTCGATTTCGACAATGGGTGGTTGAGGGTAATAGGAAAAGGGCGCAAAGAAAGGTATGTTCCTGTTGGAACGGGTGCGGTAAAGGCATTGAGACAATATCTGCCACTCCGTTCGGAGATTCAGTCCAAAGCAAAGATATTTACTGAAGCTCTATTCCTGAATTCTCACGGAGGACGCCTTTCTGCAAGAAGTGTAGCGCGTTTTGTTAAGCAATGCGCTCTGGTGGCTGGTATCGCAAAAAATGTTTCCCCTCACGCTTTCCGCCATTCCTTCGCCACCCACATGCTTCACGGGGGTGCAGATTTGAGATCTATACAAGAGTTATTGGGACATTCCAGTCTTTCCACAACCCAGAGGTATACGAAAGCAGATCTGGCAAAACTCATGGAAATATACGACCAGTCCCATCCGCGCAGCGGAGTGGAGCATCCCTCCGGACGAAAAACAAAACAAAAAGCATCCGGAGACTAAACCCAAGGGTATACTGTCCGACAAGAGGACCATCAGGATGAAAAATACAAAAGTGAGATCGACCACTATTCTTTGTATCCGGAAAGGCACCAAAGTGGTAATGGCCGGTGACGGCCAGGTGTCATTCGGAGATACGGTTGTCAAACACTCTGCCAAAAAGGTTCGGAGACTTGGAAAAGGCATGAATATTTTGGCAGGATTTGCCGGTTCCACGGCGGACGCACTCACGTTGCTGGAAAAATTCGAACAAATGCTGGAAAAGTATTCCAATAACCTGACCCGCGCGGCTGTAGAGTTGGCCAAAGAATGGCGAACAGATCGGCTTTTGAGAAGATTGGAAGCGCTGCTTATAGTGGCGGATGCGGACAAAACATTCCTTCTCTCAGGCAACGGCGATGTGGTAGAACCTGATGACGGTATCGTAGCCATAGGATCGGGCGGAAACTTTGCACTGGCTGCAGCAAGGGCGCTGCTCCAAAATACGGATTTGGAGCCAAAGGAAATTGCCGCGCTTTCCATGGGTATTGCCGCTCGGATTTGCGTTTACACAAATGAGGAGATAGTATTGGAGGAACTTTGAGGTTCCCCATTGTGAGGTTTGATGGAAACGTTCACTCCACGCCAAATTGTTGCCGAACTCGACAAGTACATCATCGGACAGGATCGCGCCAAACGTATGGTGGCAATAGCCCTGCGAAACCGATGGAGACGAAGGCAGGTTCCTGAGGATCTCCAGGATGAGATCGCCCCCAAGAATATCATTATGATCGGCCCGACGGGTGTCGGAAAAACCGAAATAGCACGAAGATTGGCAAAACTCGCTCAATCGCCTTTCCTCAAGGTCGAAGCCTCAAAATTCACGGAGGTAGGGTACGTTGGACGGGACGTCGAATCCATGATCAGAGATCTCATGGAAATTGGGATCAACATGGTGAGACAAGAAGAGTACGAAACGCTTCGCCCGAAAGCGGAAGAATTGGCGGAAGAGAGACTTCTCGATATTCTGCTGCCGGTGAGATCTTCACGTAGACCCAGAAGACCGGGCACGGGGCCGGTCGCTGTTGAGTCCGGCGAGGACATGGAGGTCGCTCAAAGAACCCGCGAAAAATTCAAGAGAATGCTTCGTTCAGGCAGATTGGCCGACAGGGAAGTGGAAATAGAAACTCAGATGAATGCGATCCCTGTCGTAGAGGTTTTCTCTCCCGCAGGCATGGAGGAAATGGACATCAACCTCAAGGACATGTTCTCGAACATATTTCCGGGGAAAACCAAACGGAGAAAGGTCAAGGTTCCTGAAGCACTGCAAATTCTCGTGCAAGAAGAATTGGGCAGGCTTATCGACAATGACAAAGTGACCAAGATGGCGAAGGAGCGTGTGGAACAAACCGGAATCGTGTTTATCGACGAAATGGACAAGATTGCCGGAAGTCATTCCCATGCCGGAGGCCCGGATGTTTCACGGGAAGGAGTCCAAAGAGATCTGCTTCCCATTATCGAGGGCAGCACCGTCAATACCAAGCATGGAGTAGTAAGGACGGATCACATCCTTTTCATAGCCGCCGGTGCATTTCACGTTTCGAAGCCTTCAGACCTGATTCCTGAAATACAGGGTCGTTTTCCGTTGCGCGCGGAATTATCCGCTCTCACCCGGGAAGACTTCGTCCGCATTTTGACCGAACCCCGGAATGCTTTAACGAAGCAATATCAGGAGCTCCTCAAGACTGAAGGAGTGACTCTCGAGATAGAAACCGACGCCATCCAGGAAATCGCTTTACTGGCAGAGGAAGTCAACGAACGTGCGGAAAACATCGGCGCTCGCCGTCTTCACACCATAATGGAGAAACTCCTGGAAGAAATCTCTTTCGAGGCTCCGGATATGTGGGGCGTTACGGTACGTATTAGTCCCGCAATAGTCAGGGAAAGACTACAAGATATCGTGAAAAGTGAGGACCTGAGCCGTTACATCCTGTAAACGCGGGGGGACCTGTCTTTGAGTGAGGCAGCCCCCCCGTGCTCACCGAACTACTTTCGCATCCGTCTTCCCGGGTAGAAGACCGATCCTACCCTGCATCCATCCAGCAATAAGGCGGCATGGGAATGTGAGAGAGAGGCAAACGGTCTTACTTTTTCTTTGAAGCCGCGGCTCTCTTGGATGCTTTCAAGGGGTTAATTTTTTGCGTTTGTTCAACGGCTTTGCGTTCGAGATGGGTTGCGAAATTACAGGATCCGCGTGCCCATTTGACGGCGGGGTTAGGGGCTACCGTGCAGAATGTGCCTTCCTCGAAGGAGGCGGCTCGGGAACAGCCCTGGCAAGAATCGACGACCGAATGGCACCGGCCGCCGTTGAAATTGCACCCTTTTCGGGTCATAAATGCACATTCGACTCCCTTTTTCAAGGTTACGCACTGCATTGTTTTCCTCCGGTTATATTGGAATCAGGAGAACCCATAATTCCTTTGTGTTAAACCATAATTATAACATCCCGGATCTCGCGCGCAAGACAAATTCTCCAGAGATCGCAAATTTTTGTGGACTTTATTTCGTATTTACCGAAATCAGACACGCGAGACGCACCAGCTATATATCCTGAAATTTGGATGTCGTCGCGAGAAGATGGGGCCTTGCGGTAGTGTTCTACCGCAAAGCCTCCTGAAGCCGTGCGAAGGCGAGCTAATGCCTTCCATTCACGGACAATTATCTTGAGCTACCTGCGACGACCTTTAGTTTTCCGGTTTGCTTCTCCTGTGTTTTTTCCGATTTCAAAGTCGACGAATATGCCAAAGCCAGGAGAATGGAATTGAACTTGGTCTGCGAGGTATCTCCCCGGGATGTGAGAATTATCGGGACTGTTCCCGGGCCTGCAGTGATGATTCCACCTGAATCGACGAGTAATCCGAGGCTGCCCATTGTTTTGGAGAGCAGTTTGTACAGAACGTTTGCAGTGTTGATGTCAGTTGCCACGAGACAATTGGCATCGCCCATGATCTGTCCGTGATAATTCTTCTCCAAAGCCACCTCGGGATCGGTAGCCAGGTCGAAGGACAAAGGACCTTCCAGGACCATCGGACCGTACAACTCTTCGAGTTCTTTTGAACGCTGTTCCGCCTCCGCAGCAAGCAGAGTGGAGGGAATCGCTGCAGTTTCTTTTTCCACTGCTGTGATGATTGCAACCTTGAGCATCTGGTCTTTGGATACCACGGGCCTGACTACGTTCAACTGGTTGCCGACAGTATTGAGGAGCTGATCCACATTTCTGAAGCCCGGATTGACAGCGGCATCGGAAAGTGCAAAGAAACGTCCGTCCGGAAGGACGAAGAGTGCCGTATGGGAAGCCATTTTCTTCTTTGGCTTAACGCCGTCGACCGGTTCCTCATTCTTGTAAATTGAGAGGGCTTCCTTCAAGAGCCCCGGAGTATCCACGCTTCCTTTCATGACGACATAATCTCTGCTTTTTTCGAGAAAATCGTGAAAAACCTCGGCCATGGCCTTCTGCTTCTGCTCGAAACCCACGATAAGCGGATTGATGGGAATAATCTCTACCCTGGGGTCCTGATTGGGAAGCAACGACGCTTTGGATCGCTGAATTGCATTCATGATTTCTTCAGGGTCGCCAATGAGGGCAATCCTGTTCAGGAGGCCATAATCCTTGGCGTTCGAAACGGCCAACAAAGCGTCTTCGTTATCGGCACCAACGAGCACGATGTTCACCTGAGACAGTTTTCCGTCACTAATGTCGCCGGAGACCTCATCAAGCAGACGTGAGAAAGAAAAAGTCTCCAGGCCTCCACCTGAAGCGCCAAGCACTTGAAGCGCCTGTTTCATGCTTTTTTCTTCAACGGAATAATGCAGTCTGCGATCGCCTTTGGCAGGGTTGAGGTACATCTCGAAGAGATGATTTGCCACCAGATAATCGTGCTCCAGAGAATCCAGGCACATGATCGGCGTAAAGGGGCTGTCGATACGCTCCCGGATCTTTTGGAACAGTTTCTGAAAATAGGGATCGAGTGCCATCATGCTGCTGATAACAATGAAATTCGGACGTTCCGACGGATCTCCTGCGGCGGCCATCTCAAGCACCATTGCTACCTGTCGAGCATAGGAATCGACTACGTGATTCAGACTACGTTCCAGTGCCGCTGACACTTTTCCTGATTCGATTATCATCAGGATTTCGCAAATTTCTTTGACGCCTGTGCCGATTTCCCGCGCAGTGAGACGAAAATTCGGTGGAATCACGAAATTCTCTTGTCTCAGCCAATCGACTATTTTTCCGAAATCGAAACTTATGAGAGTCTTATTCGCTTCTTGAGCTGCCAGTTCACGTACGATTCGAGGCCCTATTTTTCTGGCAACAGATGCAAACAGTTCATCGAGGGTCATGACCAGCAGGTTGAAATTCTCCGGATTAATGTCTTGAATTTCTGATAATAATGCTGCAAGCGATTTCAAAGGGGTGACTTTGACGTACCCTTTGAGGCTCTGCCGCAATTCCCTTGAGTCTTCTTTGAAAAGAGAGCTCACTGCATGAAAATCCAGGGTTGAAAATGAAAGAGGACTGCACAACGACGCGTTGATGCCCTCCCCTCGTCCTTGATGCCTCAGGAGTTGTCTGAGTTCCCATGCTACCAAAGCCCCTCTGTTGAGAGAGCTGTTGTGAAGGCGTTTCCAGGATTCGTCTCGCACTTTTTCACTCAGAACATACGTCCCGTCAGGGAGAGTCCCGATGTCTCCTCCGCCACAAACGATATCCGTGATATCGGCTAGTTTAATTCCCTGTTTGAGAAACAGGTTGGTTATTTGAAGCGCCAAAGCCTCAGGAGAGGTCCCGAACAGGCGAAATTCTATTTCACTTCTGAACAAAACCTCGAATCCCCTTGTTGCGAGAACGTAAACTGCATACCTCTTGGCGATTATCGCAACACAAATCTTGTTCTTCAGGCCGTCCATCCCTGCCCGCAGTTTGCCGTGATCTGTTTCAATGGCTTTTCTGCGCACAATATTGTTTATGATCATGTTGATAATGGGACTTTTCTTCCCGGGTCCGCCTGATCGATATAACGCCAAAATGTAAAGCGAAAGCAAGTCTCCGTACAGCGGAACTAGTTCAACTTCTTTTCCAAAGTTTTCCGATGCAGCTACAAGTTTTTTGAGAAAATCGTTAAGAGGATCAAAATCTTGGGCAGTTCTGCCGTTGCTGTCGATTTTGTGCACAGGATCTATGACTGCAGTGCGGATGAACTCTGCCATCTTTTTGAGTTCTTCGTGGATGGGGGCTGCAGATTGTATAGCACTTTGAAGTTTAGGAATCTGGTCTTCTTCTTTTGGTGCATTTGGGTCAAATACACTACGTGAATACAGCCCGGAGTTCGTCAACGCGTCTTTCATCCCATTTATTATCTGAACTACGTCATTGTTCGCTTCCATAATGAATGGCTCCCAATTTCGGTTGTGGCTACTTTGAGGGTTTTTGCACCCCTGTTGGTAGTACTAGTTTCATATAATATGTTTCATGGAATATAATCAAGTGTCACGTACGTGTGATCGCGAGGTGAACAGCCTCGTCGGATAAAAACAATCCAGGTATGGAGAAATGGTGAAGATACTTGTAATAAATAGCGGAAGCTCATCCTTGAAATACACGCTTTTCGAGATGACATCTGAAACAGAGCTCTTCTCGGGCTCAATTGAAAGAATCGGCTTGAATCAAGGCACTCACTCTTTTCGGGATGAATCGAGTGCCACGACACAAAATGCGAGTGTGCACATCGAAAACCAAGGGCAAGCGCTCGACATGATGCTGGAAACGCTCTTCAAAAGTGGGCTGCACCGAATGGAGGAGATTTCTGCAGTCGCGCATCGTGTGGGGCACGGAGGAAAGTACAAAGTGGCAACTCCTGTTGATGAAGGCGTCAAGCAGGAAATTCGGAGAATGACCCCCATGATTCCGTTGCATCATCCTGCCATGCTCAAGGAAATAGAGGAATCGATGATACGAATGCCCAATGCGCTTCATGTGGCAGTGTTCGACACGAGTTTTCACAGGACGATTCCCGACCACGCTGCCATTTACGGGTTGCCGTACCACTACTTTGGAGAACGCGGATATCGCAAGACAGGTTTCCACGGTCACTCTCACGACTACGTCTCTTCAAAGGCTGCGGAATTCCTCTCGACACCTATCGAAGACCTCAATATTGTTTCCTGCCATCTCGGGAATGGAGCTAGCATAACAGCCATCCAGGGGGGACGATCCATCGATACGACTCTGGGGATGACCGCTTTGGAAGGACTAATCATGGGGACAAGGTCCGGCGATGTCGATCCGGGACTGCTTCCAATAATCATGAAGGAGGATTCCTTAACACCGGATCAAACGATCCACATGCTTTCCAGAGAATCTGGTCTCCTGGGAATCAGCGGGATCAGCCCGGATATGAGAGAAGTGGAAACAGCAGCCCGAGCCGGCAATGAACGAGCCTCACTGAGTTTCGATGCCTTCTGTTATAAGGTTAAGAGATATATCGGAGCCATGATGGCCGTCATGGGTGGGTGCGATGTTCTTATTTTCACAGGCGGAATCGGTCGTAACAGCCATGCAGTACGGTCCCGTGTGGTCGAGGGAATGGCAGGTTTGGGATTCATGATCGATGAATCCTTGAATATCGGTCCTGACCGTTCCACCGCGGATAAACCGGTTATGGACATTTCCCACCCGGATTCGCGTGTGAAAATCCTCGTGGTCAGGACATTCGAAGAGATCATGATGGCCAGGGAGTGCTTGAGCGTGTACCGCCAGCATTCTTGCGGCGGGAGATGCTCGTAGCATTTATCCGAACAACACTGGAGTAAACAACGCTACTTGGTTGTGAAATCAATTCTTCCCGGTTGTGGCAGACTCATCGAGCGCCACAACCGACCGTGCGGATTTGCTGTAATAGTTCCCGTAGTAACCGTAATACCCACCATACCCGGACCCATAAAGGGAAGATCTGCCGTTTGCCATATTGAGAACTACTCCAAGAATCCTGCTGTTGGCCGAAGTAATCATCATCTTTGTCTGGCGCACAAGATCTACGGGGGCCGTTCCTTCCCGTACGACCATAATTACTCCATCCACTTTGCTCGCCAATATACGAGCATCCGAGAATCCTCCTACAGGAGGCGAATCAAGGATCACGAAATCGAACACACTGCTGCATCTATCAATAAAATCTCTCATACGATCCGATTCCAGGAGGGCAACCGGATTAGGCGGGAGGGGACCGGCGCACACGTAATAGAGGCCGGGAATTCTTGATTTGTGTAATATTTTCTGGAACTTGACATCATCCTGAGTGAGATACGTGGTAAGTCCCGGAACAGTATCAGGCTGGTTGAAGACCTCCCCTACTCTCGGTCTACGGAGGTCTGCATCCACAAGCAGCACTCTTTTCGTGCTCGAGCACAAAACTGACGCAATCGAGACGCTGATAAATGTTTTTCCTTCCCGCGGAACAGCGCTTGATACAGCAATTGTACGCATGGAGGAGGCAGGTATGGAAAGAAAAATCGATGTTTTTATGTTCTTGATGGCTTCCGAGACAGGGGCTTTGGGAGAATTATGAGCTATGAACTCGTATCCTGAAGTGTTCCCGTTCAAACCGTGAATTCTGCGGTGTTTGTTGATATCCGGTACTGCTCCCAGGCTGGGAAGGTTGAGGTACTTTTCCACATCCTCGGTTGAATGAATGGAATTGTCCATCTGCTCCAGCACGAACGCGGCGAAGACTCCGGCCAAGAGCCCCAGAAAAGCCCCTATCAACAGATTAAGTTTCTTGTTGGGTTTTACCGATCCGACTGGAGTGGTTGGAGGATCGATCACGCTGATATTGTTTCCGATAATTTGGATATTGAGTTCCATCTCCTTGGATTTCTGGAGAAGGATCTTATAAATCTGTTCGTTCGTCTCCACTTCTTTTTTCAGGACAGCATATTGCACACCCAAAGAATTGTTGTTCATCGCTTCTTTACGAGCCTGCTCAAAAGCCTGTTGCTGCATCGACTCCTGAGAACGTGCCGTCTCCAAAGCCGAGGTGATTGCTTTTTCTTCGGTTTCTGCAAGCTTGTTCTTGAGAAAAGCAATCTGCTTTTTCAGCATGAGCACCTTGGGATATTCTTCAGCATAGATCTCCCGCAGTTGCATGTATTCTGCTTCAAAAAGCGCGAGTTTTTCCTTCAGGCTTTGGAGATCGCTGGGCTTGAGGTCGGGCGGTAACACGGCCAGGCTCTGGGTTCCCTCTTTCTGGAGGGCTTCCAATTGCACACGATGTTCCTTGGATTTCACGAGCCCTTCAGCGCTGCTGTTGAAGAACCTGAGCACATGATTCGAAGTATCTTCCAGAGAAACGATCCCGTGCTGATTCGTGAAGTTCACAAGTGCAGCCATCGATTTTACCAGTTTGTCTTCTGCGCGGGTTTGCTCCCCTTTTAGCCATGTTACGGCTTCGGAACTGATGATTCTTCTTTTTCGCAAGTTCTGGTCGAGGTATAGTTGGATATATGTGTCGAGCGTTTTCTTCGCAAACTCAGGATCTTTCGCTTCCATGGAGAGAGTGAGCAAACGGCTGTTGCTCTCTCTTTTCACAAAGACTCTATCTGTTACCGCTCGTGCAAGACTTTCTCTTCCGACTTGATCCCCTTCCGGTTGCGGAACGTCCGAAGAAAAGAAAGAAACAAACCAGCCTGCAATTTTGTCGAGTGTACCGGGTTCGGCCGGTTTGAATTCCTGAGATTTGGTAAGGTTCATCTTGTCGATGAGGGCTTCTGCTAGTGACCGGCTCTTCAGAATGCCTGACTGGGTGGCGAAGAATTCTGCCTGAGCCCAATTCGGGGCAAGACTTTCTCCAAGAGTGTTGATTGAGTTGGATGCCTCTTTCTCGAATTCGAGCGTAGCGGAAGCTCTATAGATGGGTACACGTGTGAAAGTGTAAGCAGCAGTCAAAGAGACAACGGCCAAGAAGACAATCAAAATGGCTCGTCGTCGCTTGACGATAATCTGAATGTAATCTTTGAGACTCTTTTCAGGTTGCTCATCAAACTCCTGAATATGAAAGCCCCTGGAATGATGGTTCTCAGAAGCAGCTCTCGGCCGGTATTCCACAGGAATCTCGTCCTGTCCCAGAGTTACGGTGATGGGATCATCCGTACGGCGATTTTTTGGATCCATACCCTTGATGTCCTGTGATTTTTGCTATTACAATGGAAGAAAATAAAGAAGGAAAATCCTGACGAAACTTTGCATCCGCATGCAACGGTTACACTTCTTCCTCATACACCATATCAGGATCATTTTTTAATTTCAAGTTATATCTATGAATCCTGCAGCGTGCACACGGAATTTCTGGTATTTTGTCGATTATCAGACTCTAATACTTGGAAGCGTCTTCAATTCTCCTGTACTGCTTTTTCTTATCGAAACCGAGAGGCGCTTCCTGAAACGTCGACAACCCTTCTTCAGTTGCGCGAATTTTGTCTTTACCACGGTATACAAAGAAGAAAATGCCATGATGAAGATCCATCAGAACATCCGTGTGGAGCGCCGAGTCAATCCTACTGAACAAAGGTTCCCCTTTTACCGTAAAATACCCTCCTGCAAAGACCACCAGGAGGAATATGGCAAGTCCGACAGACAACGATTTCACATTAACCTCCTTGGAAAACCTGGACCGACGAGCTTAATGCTCCCAGTCTTCAAGATCGCGACGGCTCGGGTCTATAACCGTCACCTTTGAATTCTTGAGCGCAAGCCACTTACCACATCTTTTGCAGTATATCTTAACGCCTGTTTTTCGGACCGACTTGTCGACCCGAACACCGCAATCATCGCAGGTGATATCAGCGCTTTCAAGCGAATCCAGAGCGTATGCCTCCCAGATCTGTCCGCTTGAAGGTTCGATCTCCATAAGTTTCTTGACCGCATCTACCATGGTTGCGGCATCGGAAGACCCCATTTTGTCAGCAGCACACACGGATTCGATCACTTCCACAAGTGACTTGAAATCCGAATGCCGAGTATCAACCGGTTGCTTGGCTGAAGGTGCCGTTCGCCTTCTGGACGGCCATTTTATTCGGAATCCGTGAGTTGGTAGAAAACCCTTGAGCTTCTGGGGGTAGTTCCTAAAATACCAGATGAGAAAGATCACAATCCAAATAGTTATGCCTATTATGATTTCCATGCTTTGGCGCTCGCCCTGATAACGAAGATTCAATGCCGTAAAAGCCGCGTCCCTATTATATGCCGTGAAGAGAGAAAGTGTAAGCCCCCTGAAGAAAACATCTAATCGGATTCTTTCATGATTCTCGCTCGATGACAACAGCCTCCAATTTTTTCAGTACAGCAGTCACCTGTCGGCAGGTATGTTCCAGATCTCCAGTGTTGTCAATCACTATGTCAGCTCGCTTTTTCTTGTCCTCAATATCCATTTGTGCAGCAAGTCGTGCCTCAGCCTGATCGAGGGACAGCTTATCGCGCTGCACCAATCGACCCGCCTGGAGCTGACGCGGCACATAGGCGACGACAATAAGATCGAAACTCCCTTCCCAGCCGCTTTCGTAGAGTAGCGGAACATCGACAAGCACCATGGAGTGTCCCAGAGCTTCAAGTTCACGAATAATGCGTTCTTTTTCGCTGGCCACAAAAGGGTGGATTATTGACTCCAGACGCTTCCGAGCAGAGGGATCTCGGAATACGATTTCCGCCATCGCCTCGCGGTCGAGCCTGCCTTCACGGTCAAGCACCTGGTTGCCAAAAACCCTCTCTATTTCCTCGAGTCCTGAAGATCCCGGTTCTACCGCTTTGCGTGCAAGTTCGTCTGCACAGATGAGAGGTATTCCTTTGTCGGTGAACATTTTGGCTATAGTGCTCTTGCCCGAGGCTATGCCTCCCGTTAATCCGACTACGAGCATATGATTACCTTGTGCCATCGAATTAGTCGTAATGAGTTGGATTGTCTTATGCCTGTGGAGAATGATTCAGGTTTTCATCCCCATGTGCGCATAATAAAGGGTACCACGGCTGAGAAGCCCTTGGCAAATGGAATTTGAAGAGGTGTGCGAATGAGATGATTGCTGCCGGTGAATGGCTGGTGCGGGCAACGCTTGCGCGCTGCCCGAAGTTCTTTGGGCTATTTCTCGCCTGTACGTCCTTCAGCGAAAGGATCGAACAATGTGACATCTTTCATGGCTCCGAACGGGCAGACAAGTCCGCACATTCCGCACGCAACGCATTTTTCTACGTCAAAAACCACCTTCTGATCGAGTTTATTGACGCTGAGGGCTTCAGTGGGACAGAGTCCGGTGCAAGCCCCGCAATGGACGCATAACTCTTCTTCTCGCCATACTTTGTCCGCGAGATGTTCCACCACGACCTGATGCTGCTCCAGAAACGATATCCCTTTCTGGATGGTTTCATCATCACCCCGAAGCTCCAGCAGAATACGTCCTTCGCGTCGCGGCAGGATTTTAGCTTCCAAGATGTTGAAAACTAAATCGAAATCCCGTGCGAGTCTATAAATCACGGGTTTGTACATTATATTGGATTTGAATATGAGTAGTACGTTACGAGAAGCCATTGAAAACCTCATTTCGTTTGGTCGTTTGCGTGCGTGGTCTCACAAAGGAATTGAGACCAATTCCAAATCCCCTACCGCGGCAATCTTGTCGCCAAGAATTGCAAGAGCACCGGTGATTCCGGGAATGGACATTGCCCATTCAACCGACGCTTTGATATCCGATGCCTTCTGGACTCGATTTCCCATTGCAGTGGCAACGGCATCTGCTAGAGACGTGTCCGGGGAAACCACCGTGGCTGCATCTGCCTTGCCGAGACTCAGCGAAGGACCGACTTTGGCCGATGATGTGCAGATTCCTACCGGAATGGGAGTTGCGTCCAGCCTTAATCCGATGCGTCCGCTGAACGGTGAGCTTCCTGCATAAAGCCCTACTGTGACTGGAGAATCTACGTGCAGGAAGATGTCTCCTCCATTCTCTACGATTACTTCCGGAGACATTCCTATCAGTTCTCTGCCGACAAATTCTGCTATTGCTCCCGCGACAGCGGCCATGGGACCTGTATTCGCCTTCTTCCCTGCACGTATCATGCTAAGGACCAGCGGAGAATCCTGTGAGTCTTCGCCGACCGGAAGGAGACTCGTCAGAAACTCCGGTCGTCTTGCAATCGCAGCTTCCACCTGAGACCGTGCTTTGAGGATCAGTGCTTTGGTTTCACGCTCCAAAAGCGAATGAGCCTTTACATACAGGTCAGATGTTTCGATAACCACTCTAAATGAGACGAAACGATCATGGCTGCCGAAATCCCGATAAGTTCGCGGTTCGTACACGATTGGAACTGTCATCTTAATTGACTCGGCACACGAATCGCAGCGATTCGGAAGAGTGTTTCTTCATCACTCTTGTCAGGCAAAAGAGTAATTCATCGAAAGTCCTTCAGTTCTGAAATCCTTCAAAAGGAACTGAAGGGAGGACTTCCTGGGGTTCACCTAACAGGAATTTGCCTGAAGTTATCCATTCCTTCAGGATGGAGGCAATTTCCCGGGCTGCCGCATAACTGGACAGGGGGGCGGTTGTGACTTTCTTTCCGTCTACTTCGATTTCTCCGCTGCGAAGCTGAGCGTACGATACGTGACAGAGAGGCTGCGATGCTTCCCCTGAAGGATAGTTCAAGCCGTAATCCACCACAGGGACGAGAATCTCGTCATCCGATACGGAGGTGAACCGGGCCATATCCTCGTTCAAAATGGGAATGGGTATGCCGATTCCAACATTCAACGAGCAGCCGTAACCGGTCAAAGATGCGCCTCTCAAAAATCTGGGCGACATGCCTTTCAAATTGCCACGTACCGAAATGGTACCGGCGCCTCCCATCACGACGCCATTCTCCGATCTTTTCACTCCAGGATTGTGTTGAGTTCCGGGGCCGATCACATACCCTATTCCTCCACCGAGGAATATACGCGTGCCGACACCGATGGTTCTGTAGAATGGATCGTTGAGGAGCGGACTCAACTGCCCGGAAGTGGAGAAATTCGCATTCATGCACTCCGGGCGCAAGATTCCCATGTACGTATAAATCGTTTTCTTCGAGAGATTTATGCCGCAATTATAATTTTGATACCCATTTCTCGGGTTTAAGAGGACGGCATCCGGAATATCGTTCAACGTCATCTTTTTCGTGAAGCCCTTGTTGGGATAACAATCCGTGCCGTATGAAGATGCTTTTACAATAATTTCACGACCCGCGACCAAATCCTCAATGACATGGCCGCCTCCATAACGAAAGCGACCGGGAAAAACCTTGTTCAAGGGATCGTCTTCACGCGTCTGAGTGGCGCCTATATAGCAATCCACTGCCGCAATCCCGGCATATGCCTCGACTCCGTTCAGGTATATTTTGCTGGTTCGAATTCTGGGTTTGGTATGGCCCGTATTGAGAAAAGCGCCAGAAGAACACATGATCCCGAATGTGCCGGTAGTCACTACATCCACTTTTTGGGCAGCCTCTAAGTGACCGTTTTCTTTGACAACATCGATCATTTCCTCTGCAGTGACAACAACAGCTTTTCCATTCCGTATCTTTTCGTTTATCTCTTGAAAAGTTTTGTTCACTTTAAATACAGACATTAGGCAACCTCCCGGATGCGCATTTCCTCAGGTAAATCACAAGAAGTCAATTTAATCTTTTTGAGTCGGTTGGTCAAGAATGTTCAAGGTTTCCCGCGGCAGCAGGGTTTCCTGATCGCCAGCGTAGGATGCGGTGAATCCGCGATCCGCGCGGATTCACCGCATCAGTCGAGGTCTTTCGGGACCGATGCGATTCGAGACTGTCTCAAAAGTCGAGATTTGTCCTGATTCGTGGCACGATGTTTCCCCATCTTCCCGGCCTGATTGTAGGGGCGCCCCTCGTGGGTGCCCGGTAGTGACCGGCCTCCGTGCCGGTCATTCGGGAAAGGGCGGGCACGAGGCCTGCTCTACAAGGATCGTGAATCGTGGCACGATTATATTACTCTAGATGATTTTGCGACAGTCTCGATTCGCTTCGCTCATCACATCCTACGGGAGCTATAATTATGTCGGAAAGATGATGAGAAATTCGTGCCACGATCAAGGATCGTTTTTGACTCTTGAGACAGCCTCTGAATTACCGGGCTATTTTCTTTGGTCCCTGCGGGACGAAGAATTGCAACAAAGCAAGAAAGTTTGCCAAAACCTGCTGCTTTGGAAAGCGCCTTGGTGTAAGCGGTATTCAGCCCTTCAGTTGACACTACCCATCTGCTTGCTTAGAATCACTATGGGGTGGTGTAATACGGCTTTTCTCCACATTCCCGTAAATATTGGCAGAATGGAAACACAATGGCCGAGTATCTTGAAAAGATCACTATAAAAGGAGTCGAGATCCACCTGATGGATCCTCCGGAGTTGGACGTAGAATGGGTCGGTATGCAAGAGCCGCTGACTCAACTCCTGGCAGCCTGGTCCGATGACGGTTTGGACCCACCCATGCAACCGAGAATACTGGGCAAGCCTGGTGTGGGAAAAACATCGCTCGCGATCACTGCAGCAAAGGCAATGAAGCAGAAGCTGTATATCACGCAGTGTACAGTAGATACGAAACCCGAAGACCTCATCATTTCTCCTGTTATAGCTGATAATGGCAAGATTCGGTACGTCGCATCCCCGCTGGTTTCTGCCATGGTGAGAGGCGGTATCTGCCTTCTTGACGAGGGAAACCGGATGAGTGAGAAAAGCTGGGCTTCAATTGCACCTCTGCTGGACATGCGCCGGAGCGTGTACTCAATTGTGGCAGGTGTGGAAATAACTGCAAAACCCGAATTCAGGATTTGCGTCACCATGAACGAAGACGCCTCTACCTTTGAGGTTCCCGAGTACATTCATTCTCGGCTCCAGCCTGCCATTCACATGGATTTTCCGACACGGGAAGAAGAATACCGCATTTTACGCGGAAAATTGGATGGCCCTTCGGACGAGCTTATTCGGGAAGTAGTTGAAATGCTTCAACAATCTCATGCTCGTGATGAGGATCTGAGCGTGAGAGACGGACTTAATATCGCTCGGTATGCTTATCGTCTTCTCAAGTTCAAGCCCGATTTCGATGAACGCAAAGCTTTGGATCAATCGTTGACCCAGATCACCGGAGAAACCTTTGGCTCACTTAATGGCCCAAAACTGGTCTGATACGATCCGGTTCGAGAATATTACTTTCTTGGGAGTAATGCATTACAGGATCGAATTTGCGGTCCTGGCGCATCTCTTGATTCGCGATCTGAAGCCGGACTGTATTTGCGTGGAGCTTCCACACGGTTTGCGTCACGAAATCGCTTCCGGGGTCCGGGGGTTTCCTTATCATTCGGTAATCCTGTACGAAACTGCCGGTAAAGAGAATGCCGTACTGATGCTGGAAGGTTCCGATGGAGTTCAGGAAGCTGTTCGATCCGGACTCGAATTGGACATCCCTATCCGTTTCATAGACCCGCTGACGCTTCGCTATCCTCTGTTCATGGACAACCTTCCTGATGCGTATGTCGTGGATGTGCTGGGACAGCGCACTTTTCTGGAGACACTGAAGCTCTCCCCAGGTCTGCAAGAAGAAGATCCGGAGAACTCCCGCCGGGAAGCGTACATTGCCGCACGTCTCCAGGAAGCGGCAAAGGAGCACGAAAATATCCTTTATGTCGGCGGTTTTGCTCATATTCCGGGTATATTGAAACTACTTACGAAACCCCAGGCATTTCCTCTTATGAAGACCGGCATCTCCGCTGCTGTGCTTGCTCCTGTTCATCCGGATTCCCTGAAAAAAGGCTTTACTGAAATTCCGAAGATTACGGAAGTATTCGAGCGATGGCGCCAAGATCCGGGTGAATCGCGGCCGGAAAACAGGCACGAGCTGATCATCCAACTGATGCGTGCTGCTGCAGATTATTTCGAAGCACAAACCCGTCAGGAAGTGCCCGAATACGTTTACCTGACCTGGGTCAAGTTCCTCCGCAAATGGCTTGCCTTTCGAGCCAAAGTGCTTCCGGATCTCTACCATCTCGTTTCCTCGGCTCGTTCAGCTATGGATGAGGATTTTGCATACCATGTGCACGAGTTCCTCGCTGATTATACGTGGTCGAACGATCCACTGGACCCTTCTGCAGTGCTACTGGACGAAGACAACCTGCTGTTTCACGGGCATAAGATCATCCTCCACAAGAAACTGAGAACCCTTTTTCCATCCTCACGGAAGTACCGCATGAAAGCGGTAACTTCCACGAAATGGAAAGAGCATCTCAAGCGCACCTGGGATTCAGCGAACCCGGACGAAGTGGATATCTGTTCGTATCCACCCGAGGACGTGGAAGTCGAAAAATGGGGCACTGCTCTGATAAAACATGCCGCACACCTGCTGCAAACTTCACAAGTCGAAGTCGAGCCGTTTGTTGCTGACTTCGGCAATGGCCCGGATATCCGTGAAATGCTCCGAAGACATTATGAAAACCGCATTTACGTGAAAACCGGCGAACAGGGCGGGCTTGAGTTCGGATCTGTGGTGGTGATCTTCGATTCGGATGAACGGTCGGTCCGCTATCCGTTTCAGATGACATGGCTGGGTGAGCATTCTCAGGAATCGGACATGGCCTTTTATTCCACTCCTCCCGGTACTGACGTGGTCGGTCCAGGTATTAGCCGCATGGAGCACGGTGGTTTCACTCTGTCGTACCCGCCTCTCCGAATGTATGATGTCTGGCGAGATCCTGCATTCGATTTCGTGGAAACGCGGCATGAACGGTTGCTGGTGGCAGGAATAGCGTATTCCGAGAAACCCGGAATTGTATATGTGGCCAAATCTCCGCCTGCCGCAAAATGGAAAAAGCTCGCCAAGAGTATGGGAAGAAAAATTATCTACATTCCGCTTGGCTCGTTGAATCCTCTGCACGTCAGACGTATGAGAACCTTTCATATGCTCCAGAATAAGGGGCTGCGGAACATCGCACACGAGTACATGAAAAAGGACTAATATGATTTTGCATTCAAGGTGCTAACAGTACTGACCTGACTGCGCAGGTCAGTGCTGTCGTCATAATGAGAACTATCTTGATCGCAAGTCCGTGTAATATCCTCCTTTGCGGAAATTCCTTCGTGGATTCACAATTCCATTCCCAGACGTTCCCACACAGATTCACCCTCCTTGATTCCCACTGCTTTGAGGTACGGATAGGTTGTGAAGAGAAAATAGAAGAGCGGTACAACCCCCACCAGGATGATGATCAGATCGGGTATCACTCGTAACGTCCCCACGACTTGAACAAACGGTCTCTCGAAGAATGATGCGTCCCTTGCGACCCAAAGCGCTTGGCTGTAGCTCGTCCAGGTCTGGAGAATTCCTACCGGAAACAACGTGCCGAATGTGAGGAGTCCAAGGCCGCCGTTGAAACCCCAGAAACTCACCTTGAGTATTTTGTCGTTCCAGTGAGCTTTATCTACCATGCCTCGCCAGGAGAAAAGCAAGAGAGCTATGGAGAGCATGCCGAAAACGCCAAACAGCGCAGCATGTCCGTGATTCATGGTCAGGTACGTCCCATGTTCGAAATAATTGACCACCGGGAGATTGATCAAGAACCCGAACACCGCAGCCCCCATGAAATTCCAGAAAGATGATGCCACAAGGAAATACAGCGGCCACTTGTAGGGAAAATCAACCCCTTCTTTAGTGATAGATCTGTATTCCAGGAGACCTCTCACGACCAGACCGAAGAGCGGGATCGGTTCGAGAGAAGAGAAAACCGATCCAACCGCGAGCCAAAAAGAAGGCTGCCCGAACCAGAAGAAATGGTGTGCGGTTCCGAGAATTC